>CAMWNH010000002.1 GCA_947175605.1 uncultured Porphyromonadaceae bacterium | reverse complement strand
ATCGTGATTAATCGTGATTTATCCCGGATTTTGCTATCGGGGCGTTGTTGACGTGGCGAAGGCGCGTCCCTACAGGTCGGGGGGATAGGGTGCAACCTGTCGCGGGTTAGCTGTTATAGCTATTATAGCTTTTTTAGCGTGGTTTTCCCTCGCGGGGCGTTGTTGACGTGCCGAAGGCTCGTCTCTAAAGGTCGCGGGGTGGTTTTGTGGTTTGCGTGTTTTTTTGTATTTTTGTGGTGGAGACGAGTGTCTCCTGGTTTCTATAGGTTTTTTTCAATGGATAGGTCTAATTCGGGCGTCTTGAAGACGCGTGTGCTTTCGTTTTGCTGGCAACATTTGCTGCTGCTGTGTTCTCTATATTTGATGACTCTCGGTGTGGCGCTATGTGTGCGGTCGTGTCAGGGTAGTAGTGTTATTTCGTCTGTGCCGTTCGTGCTTTCTTTGGCCGGCAGTGCGGGGCATGGTGTACCTGCATGGACGATAGGCGATTATACGATTGGGATGAATTTCCTGTTTGTGTTTCTGCAGATTCTGATTCTGCGCAGGCGTTTCGAGCTTGTGCAGCTTTTTCAGTTGCTTATTGGCTTTGTGTTCGGCTGGCTTATTGATCTGAATATGTCGCTTACGTCGGCTCTGGATTGCTCGGTGTTGTGGCGTCAGGGACTTGTTCAGCTGGCGGGCTGTACGGTTATGGGTATAGGTATTGCTTTTGAGGTGAGATGCGGTTCGGTGACTATGCCGGGCGAGGGTATAACAATCGCTTTGGGCCGTGTTACGGGACAGCCATTCGCAAAGGTGAAGATTGTTGTGGATACGATGCTTGTGCTCGGTGCTGTGGCGCTAAGCTATTTGTTTTTCGATGCGTGGCTTTGGAATGTGATTGGAGCGGGGACGCTATTCGCGATGTTCTATGTGGGGCTGGTGGTAAAGTTTATCAATCCTCACATTGGCTGGTTTGACAGATTGCTGAAATATATACCGGGTTTCCGGAGATATATCTTCGGCCTTGCAAAATATATCTTCAAGCGCCAGAGCGCCTGAAGATACGAGATATTGTGCCCGGAGCGGGACTCGAACCCGCACGACCGCAATGGTCAAGGGATTTTAAGTCCCTCGTGTCTACCATTCCACCATCCGGGCGGCCATTGGATGTGCAAAGGTAGCTACAATTTTCAAGAGTAGCAAATTTTTTTTCATTCGCCGGGCTTGAGGTCAAGTCCGGTGCGTTCGTGCAGTCCGAAGAGGAGATTCATGCAGTGTATTGCATTTCCTACTGCTCCTTTCATGCGCGGATCGATGGCAGCACGCAGTCTGATGCGTCCGTGTTCGGGGTGCGTGAGGGAGATGAAGCATTTGTTGCATCCTGCCAGGGGTGCGTCCTCGGCTCCTGTGGGGAGTTCTGTGCCAGGTGGGAGGAGGAAGGCGAAGTTATGGTCAGAGTATGCTTCGGAGTATGCGTTGCGGAGTGTTTCGTCGTCGATATTGCAGGGTATTTCCATGTCGCCGGTCATGCCTCGCAAGGAATGGGCGGGAGCGGAGGGCCCCTGAAAATGCACGGGAGCTCCGAAGGAGCTTTGAACGGCCCGAAGGCATATTTCGGATTCGCGGGCTGCGCGAGCGGGGTCGTATGCGGGGCCTTCGACATGGACTTCAAGTGGGTCCGAGGATGAAGGGAGCATCAGGGCTCGCGCTATGGGGAATGCGGCATCGAGGAGGGCCATGGCGGGAGCCGTTGCAAGACGCACGGCACGTGCACCGCGCACCATGGCTTTGCGGTTGAGCTCGGGAATGCCGTAGACAAATTTTTCGTTGCCTTCGACGGCGGAGGGCATGCCGGGAGCGGGGGGGAAGACAATGAGCCGGAATTCGGGATCCGTGTTGAGCCGTGCTATGGCTTCATCGGGTACACGATGGGCGTCGAGACAGAAGAGAACGTCGAGAGAGGAGAGATCGAGGGAGCGTGCATAGCGCAGCTCGGTGCTACCGTAAATGTCGAAGACGTCCTCCCAAAGCGGGCGGCCGGCATGCTCCTCGTTGGCGAATCCCATGAACTGTATATCGGGATGGATGAGAAGCAGGCGTACGAGGTCGCGCGCGTTGGGGGTGTCGGTTGTGCCGTGTATTCCGGCTTTAATCATTGCGGGGAGAGTTATAGGGTTGCAAAATGGAATATTATTCAGCGGGCTTTATGCGTTCGACACCGGCGAGGATGCGGCGCACGGTTTCGTCCTTGCCCATGAGTTCGGAGACTTCGAACATATGGGGGCCCTTACATTCACCAACAACTGTGAGGCGGAAAGCGTTCATGACGTTGCCCATGTGGAGGCTGTTGGATTTGATCCAGTCCATAATCACGGGCTCTACTGCAGCAGCGGAGAAGTCGGACTGCTGTTCGAGGATGGCGGCGAGCGTGCGCATCAGTTCCGGCATCTCCGGACTCCAGCGTTTGCGAACATCTTTCTCGCTATACTCCTCGGGGGCGCGGAAGAAGAAGGCGGCCTGATCCCAAAGGTCTTCGACAAAGTTGATGCGGCCCTTGACCATGCCGACGGCACGAGCGATGTAGCTGTCGGAGAATGTGTCAGGGTCGACTCCATGTGCGCGCATGACGGGTTTGAAGAGTTCGGCGAGGCGCTCGTCGGGGAGGGCCTGGAGATATGTGTGGTTGAACCACTTGCCTTTGTCGAAAGCGAAACGCGCACCTGAGCGGGAGCAGTGGTCGAAGGAGAATTTGGAAATGAGTTCGTCCATGCTCATTACTTCGGTGTCGTCGCCGGGGTTCCAGCCAAGGAGTGCGAGGAAATTGACGACAGCTTCGGGCAGATAGCCGCTCTCGCGATAGCCACGCGACACTTCGCCGGAAGCGGGGTCGTGCCATTCGAGGGGGAATACGGGGAATCCGAGACGGTCGCCGTCGCGCTTGCTAAGCTTGCCTTTTCCGTCGGGCTTTAGCAGCAGGGGGAGATGCACGAAGTCGGGAGCGGTGTCTGCCCATCCGAATGCTTCGTAAAGGAGCACATGGAGGGGTGCTGACGGGAGCCATTCTTCGCCTCGTATCACGTGCGAGATTTTCATCAGATGGTCGTCGACAATATTTGCGAGGTGGTAGGTGGGCAGATCGTCGGCGCTCTTATAGAGTACTTTATCGTCGAGAATGTCGCTCTTGATGGTGACTTTGCCACGGAGGAGGTCGTTGACTTCGACGAGGCGTCCGGGCTCGACAAGGAAGCGCACGACGTACTGCTCGCCGGCATCAATGAGGCGCTGCACTTCATCGGCCGGGAGGGTGAGGGAGTTGCGCATGGACATGCGCGTGGAAGCGTCGTACTGGAAGTTAGGCACCTCGGCACGACGCGCGTCGAGCTCGGCGGGGGTGTCGAAGGCGATATAAGCCTTTCCGTTGTCGAGAAGCTGCTTGACGTAGTGGCGGTATATGTCGCGGCGCTCGCTCTGCTTATATGGTCCGTAGGGGCCTCCTTCGCGCACGCCTTCGTCGATGGTGATTCCGAGCCACGCGAGGGCTTCGTTGATATATGCTTCGGCACCGGGCACAAAACGGCGGGAATCGGTGTCCTCGATACGCAGTATCATCTTACCGCCATGCTTGCGGGCAAAAAGATAGTTGTAGAGGGCGGTGCGTACGCCGCCGATATGCAGAGGCCCTGTGGGGGAGGGGGCAAAACGAACTCTAACTTCGCGTTCCATTGTCAGTGTTTTAAAGGTATTGCTTGATGATAAATCAGCTACAAAGGTAAGAAAAAAAATCGAAAAGGCCGCAAAAAGGAAATTTTGCCCATATTCATATTTTTCGTAAATTTGCAGGATATGAGAGAAGACAGTCTGAAACGACTTGCAATACTTGGCGCCACGGGTTCGATAGGCATGCAGACCCTGGATATAGTGCGCCGCTATCCGGAACTATACCGTGCGGAGGTGCTGTCCGCGGGCTCGCGAGTGGACGAGCTTGCAGCGCTTGCGCGTGAGTTCCGTCCGTCGCTGGTTGTGATAGCACGACGGGAACTCGAAGGCCGTCTGCGTGCGGCTCTCGAGCCTCTGGGCATTGCCGTGTCCTCCGGTCCGGAGGCATTGTGCGCTGCGGCAGAGTCGCCGGATGTGGATATGGTGGTGACGGCAACGGTAGGCTACAGTGGCCTCGAGCCGACTGTGCGCGCTATCCGTGCAGGTAAGGAAATCGCTCTGGCCAACAAGGAAACTCTTGTCGTGGCCGGCGAATATATACGGCGCCTTATGGCAGAGAATCCGTCGGCACGGATCTTCCCGGTGGATTCAGAGCATTCGGCTGTGGCACAGTGTCTGGCCGGCGAAGATCCGGACAAGGTCCGGCGCCTGATAATAACGGCCTCGGGCGGCCCATTCCGCACGTGGGAGCCGGCGCGCATAGCGCAGGCCACGGCAGCTGACGCTCTGCGTCATCCGAACTGGAATATGGGCGCTAAAATCACTGTCGATTCCGCCACGATGCTGAACAAGGCTTTCGAGCTTATCGAGGCGCATTATCTGTTCGATATCCCGGCGGAGCGGATTGAGGCTGTGGTGCATCCGCAGTCGATAGTCCATTCGATGGTGGAGTTTGAGGACGGAGCCATCAAGGCTCAGCTGGGTGTGCCTGACATGCGTCTGCCCATAGCTTATGCACTGGGACGCAGCTCCCGCCTTGCGGGGGTATCGGAGCCCCTGTCGCTTGAAAAGATGTCGAATCTAACGTTCGAGGCGCCGGACGAGCGGAAATTCCCTTGCCTGGGCTTCGCTCGGCTTAGCCTCGAGCGCCGCGGGACAACGGCATGCACCGTGAACGGCGCCAACGAGGTAGCTGTCGCGGCATTCCTGCAGGGCCGGATTCCTTTCGGACGTATTTACAGCACGATAGCCCGCACGCTGGAGCGCGCTACATTCATCGCTAATCCCGATTTCGCCGATTATGTGGCGTCGAATGCCGAGAGCCGCCGTCTGGCAGCCGAGGAGCTGGGGATAGCACTCAATAATTAAGATCTTGCAGCAAAGAAACTGAAATGGATATATTAGTAAAGGCTGCTCAACTCGTTCTGGCACTGGTTATACTTGTGACGGTGCACGAGTTCGGGCATTACGCTTTCGCCCGCATGTTCGGCGTGAAAGTGAACAGGTTCTACCTGTTTTTCAATCCCTGGTTCTCGATTCTGAAATGGAATCCGATGAAGGGTACACTCGAATTCCTGCCACACAACAGCAAGGATGGCGGCCCGGACAAGGCCGTGCATACATGGCAGGTCGGCAAGCCGCGCACGCCCCGCGCCGACGGCAAGCCGACGTGGCGCGATACGATCTACGGACTCGGCTGGCTACCTCTGGGTGGCTACTGCGATATCGCAGGCATGATAGATGAGACGAAGGACGCATCGAAACTCGAGTCGGAGCCCCAGAGCTGGGAGTTCCGTTCGAAGCCTGCATGGCAGCGGTTGCTTGTGATGGTTGCGGGCGTTCTGCTGAATTTCGTGCTTGCCATTGCGATATATATAGGTATAGCATTCCATTGGGGCGACAGCGTGATTCCTTATCAGGCCATGTCCGAGGGTATGGACTTCAGCGAGGAGATGAAGGCGGCCGGTTTCCGCGACGGCGACATACTGATGAGTATTGACGGGCGCCCGGTCGACGCCAAGGACTATGCTTCAGGGTGGGATATGATTCAGCCGGGGGCTCGTGTGGGGGTGCTTCGCGAGGGCACGGAGACGCTTGTGACAGTGTCGGACGGACTGGTGAAATCCATGGCTACCAAGGGCAAGGATTATCGTCCGATGTCGATGCGTGTGCCTGTTGTCGTGGCCAAGCTTCTGCCGGGCGAGGGCGCCGCTGAAGGCGGACTCGCGCAGGGCGACCGCATCCTCAAGGTTGGCAACGATACGACTCCTGCTATCACCGAGTTCATGCCCGCGCTTCAGAAAGCCAAAGGAAACAAGACACCGATGCTCGTGCGCCATGCCGACGGCAGCGAGACGGTGATGGAGGTGCCGGTGAACGAGTATGGCAAGATAGGCATACAGATGCTGTCGCCAATGGAGATATTCGACCTCGAGACGGTGCGCTACAGTTTTCTGGGCGCTATTCCCAGAGGGTGGGACATAGGCACCACGCAGCTGACGACCTACGTCTCGTCGCTGGGCCTGATCTTCTCGAAGGAGGGCGCGCAGAGTCTCGGCGGCTTCGGCACGTTGGGCGACCTCTTTCCCACACATTGGAGCTGGTATTCGTTCTGGCAGATTACGGCCTTCCTGTCGATCATACTTGCGTTCATGAATATAATTCCTATTCCGGGTCTGGACGGCGGCCACACGCTGTTCCTGCTCGTGGAGATCGTGACGCGCCGCAAGCCCTCGGACCGCTTTCTCGAGATTGCCAATACGGTGGGCTTCGCCTTCCTGCTACTGCTGCTGGTCTATGCCAACGGCAATGACATCTACCGTTATTTCCTGAAATGAACACACTCCCCATACTGAAGCTGCGGCGCGGCAAGGAAGAGTCGCTGGACCGCTATCATCCCTGGGTTTTCTCCGGGGCTCTCGTGCAAATGCCCGGTGAAGGTTCGGGCATAGAGGAGGGCGATCTGGTGCAGGTCGTATCCTCCAACGGCCGTGTGATAGGCACGGGACATTTCCAGATAGGTTCGATAGCCGTGCGCATGCTGTCGTTCGATGAGACGGAAGCTATCGATGCCGCTTTCTACCGTCGTCGCCTGCGCGAGGCGTTCGCTTTGCGCGAAACGCTGGGCCTTCGGCGCGATGACAATACGGCCTTCCGTCTTGTGCATGGCGAGGGCGATTTCCTGCCCGGTCTGGTGGTGGATGTGTACGGACCAACGGCCGTGCTTCAGGCCCACTCGCCGGGAATGCATTTCGCACGCGAGATCATAGCCCGCGAACTGGTGGAGATTCCCGGCCTGGGTGTGGACAGTGTCTACTATAAGTCGGAGACGACTCTGCCCTATAAAGCCCACCTCGACCCGCAGAACGCATACATTGTAGGCGATTTCCGTGGGGATGAGGCTGTAGAGAACGGCTTGCGCTTCCGTATCGACTGGCTCCGGGGTCAGAAGACAGGTTTTTTTGTGGACCAGCGCGACAATCGCACGCTTCTACGGCGATACAGTGCGGGGCGCCGGGTGCTGAACATGTTCTGCTACACGGGTGGCTTCAGTGTCTATTCGCTTGCGGGTGGCGCTCGGTCGGTGGATTCCGTGGACTCTTCGGCCAAGGCCATATCGCTGACGGATGCTAATGTTGCACTGAATTTCGGTGCCGGCGCGGGCGGCCGTCACCGCTCCTTTGCCGAGGACGCATTCAAGTTTCTGGACAATATGGGGGACGGCGCCTACGATCTCATCGTGCTCGATCCTCCGGCTTTCGCGAAACACAGGAGTGCCCTGCGCAATGCGCTGCGCGGCTATCAGCGCATCAATGCCCGAGCATTCGAGAAGATCGCACCCGGCGGCGTGCTTTTCACATTCTCGTGCTCGCAAGCCGTGAGCAAGGAGCAGTTCCGCCTTGCAGTTTTCTCGGCGGCAGCACAGTCAGGACGGAGGGTGCGCATCCTTCATCAGCTCACGCAGCCGGCTGACCATCCTGTGAACATCTATCACCCCGAGGGCGAATACCTGAAGGGCCTCGTACTATACGTAGAATAAACCAATACCCTATCATAGAATGAAAAAATTGATTATAGCAACAGCCATGGCAGGACTTTTTGCGGCCTCATGCTCGCGCGGAGGTGATGCCTCGGCGCCTGAGTCGGAGTTCGACTACACGGCCGACCGTTTCGCCGATATCGAAGTGCTCCGCTACAAGGTGCCCGACTTCGACAGTCTCTCACTGAACCAGAAGATTCTTGTGTACTATCTTCAGGAAGCTGCCCTCTGGGGCCGCGATATCCTGTGGGATCAGAACTACAAGTATAATCTTGCTATCCGCGAGCTGTTGGAAAGCGTCTACGACAACTATTCGGGCAGCCGTGAGACGGAGGATTTCAAGGCCTTCGAGACATATCTGAAGCAGGTGTGGTTTGCCAACGGCATTCACCACCATTATTCCAACGACAAGTTCGTGCCCGCGTTTTCGCGCGCCTTCCTCGAGGAGCAGATCGCCGCTCTGCCTCAGGCTCCGGACGGAGCTGAAGAGCTCGTGGAAGTTATCTTCAACCCCGAAATCGCTCCCAAGAAGGTCAATCAGGCTGAGGGCGAGGATCTGATAGCCACGTCGGCCGTGAACATGTACGGCCCCGGCCTTACGCAGAAGGAGGTCGAGGACTACTTCGCCGCGCTCAAGGATCCCAATGACGCAACGCCCGTGTCTTATGGTCTCAACACCCGTATCGAGAAGGATAAGGACGGCAAGGTTGTGGAGGTGCCCTATAAACTCGGCGGACTCTACGGCGAGGCCATCGCCCACATCGTGGACAATCTTACTAAGGCTATGCCCTATGCCGAGAATGAGGCGCAGAAGGAAATCATCGCATCGCTGATCGAGTTCTACACGACCGGCGATTTGAAGACCTTCGATGAATATTCCATCAAGTGGGCTGAAGATACAGTCTCGCAGGTCGATTTCATCAACGGCTTCATCGAAAGTTACAACGACCCGCTGGGAATGACCGGCTCGTGGGAGTCCATCGTGAATTTCAAGAATATCCCGGCCAGTCACCGCACGGAGGTGCTGTCGTCCAACGCCCAGTGGTTCGAAGACAATTCGCCTGTTGACGCGCGCTTCAAGAAGGAAAAGGTAAAGGGCGTGTCGGCCAAAGTTATTACCGCCGCCATCCTTGCCGGAGATTCCTATCCCGCAACCCCCATCGGCATAAACCTGCCGAATGCCAATTGGATTCGGGCAGCCCATGGCTCCAAGAGCGTGACGCTTGAAAATATCACTCAGGCATATGACGAAGCCTCTCACGGCAATGGATTCAACGAGGAATTCGTGATCGACGAGGAGACGGCCAAGCTGCTCGACGACTATCTGTTCATCACCGATAATTTGCATACCGACCTTCACGAGTGCCTCGGCCACGGTTCCGGCAAGCTTCTGCCCGGTGTCGATCCGGATGCGCTCAAGGCTCACGGCTCAACACTCGAAGAAACACGTGCCGACCTCTTCGCACTTTACTATCTTGCGGATCCGAAGCTCGTTGAAATCGGCCTGCTCGATAATCCCGAGGCATACAAGGCAGAGTACTACAAGTATATTCTGAACGGTATGATGACGCAGCTGATGCGTATCGAGCCCGGAAAGGACGTGGAAGAAGCCCACATGCGCAATCGCAAGCTCATTGCCGAATGGGCTTACGAGCACGGCAAGGACGCCAATGTAATCGAGCTTGTGGAGCGCGATGGCAAGACATTCGTTAAGATCAACGACTATCAGGCTCTCCGCGGTCTGTTCGGCCAGCTGCTCGCCGAGATTCAGCGTATCCGTTCAACAGGCGACTACGCCGCAGGACGTGATCTTGTGGAGAAATATGCCGTGAAGGTTGATCCGAAGCTTCATAAGGAAGTGCTCGATCGCTACGCCAAGCTGGATATCGCGCCCTATAAAGGCTTCGTGAACCCCTCGTACGAACTCGTAAAGGACAAGGATGGAAATATCACCGATGTCAAGGTCGTATATGGCGAAGACTATATCGGACAGATGCAGCGCTACTCGCGCGACTATCATCCTCTGAAGAAATAAACCTTCTCTCCAAGAGAAAATAATCAGTCCGGCCTCCCGCAAGAAACAAGAGCGGGAGGCCGGACATGTTTTTGAGCAAAGAACAATACACGTGCCGGGGACGTTTATATCCAAACATCAAACACTCCGACATAATGAAAAAATTATCAATCCTGTTATGTATGCTGATTCCCTGTCTGGCTCTTTCGGCATCAAATCGTGGCAAGTCCGCTGCGTTTTCGCGCATTTTCAAATCTTCTAAAACAGCCTCGTCCGCCAAGGCCGATAAGTCGGAGTCGATGTTCGAGTCCGTAAGTAAGCAATACGCTGCCGGAAAAATTTCGGCCGACAGTGTGGTGAGTCTGGCGAAGTACCACAAAATATGGAGCCCCGAACTGGCTGAACGATGCCTCACACTCGTAGGCAAGGACAATTCTCGTGCGGCATTGGAGCTTGGCGCTCTCTATACATTCTCTCCCGAGTTCTCCGCACGTTCGGGCGAAGGCCTGAAGCTTCTCGAACAGGCTGCGAAAGCCGGACAGAACGAGGCCAACTGCTACCTCGGTCTCTACTACTTCAATCATAAGGACTATAAAAAGGCAAAGTCATCCATCGAAGCCTGCAATCCGATGTATGGTTTGGGCTATACTATTCTTGGAAGCATGTACACTTCCGGATCCGGCGTGCCCGAAGATCTTGCTAAGGCGCGTGAAAACTTCCATCAGGCTGCCCTGAAAGGCTATCCCCGCGGCATGGCCCTCTATGGTTTCAATCTCCGGGCAAGTGCCGGAGGTCCGATAGATTATCCCGACTCCTTCTTCTGGCTCTATAATGCAGGCGACATGGGCGATGATGCTGCACGCACGGCCTTGTACTTGCCTGCTCGTGGCGAAGCCCGCGGAGACTCCGAGACGGCGCGCGACGCTCTGACCGCACTCCAGATGATCGCAGCGGCTCAGTCGGGTAAGAAGATTCAGAACGAACCGATCTATAAGGATGGTTTTCTTCCAAGCCTCAAGAACTTCGAGAAGGCCGCAGAGCAGGGCGATGACTGGGCTCGCTTCTACCTTGGAGGCATGAACTACAATGGCGATTTTCTCAATCAAAACTACAAGCAGGCACTTCACTACTACGAGCCCATAGCTCGGAATGGCAAGCTTCCGGCTGCCGCACTGTCTATTGTGCACGAGCGCCTCGCAAAAATCTACGCAGAAGGCAAAGGCGTGACTGCCGACTCTTCGACAGCTGCACGCCACATGAAGCTTGCCGCTAAATATGGAAGCCTGCATGCATACAAGACCGTTGAAAATATTAAGGACTGAATCAGCAAGCAACCGGATGATATAAAATGAAAGAGACGAGCCTGACAGGGCCCGTCTCTTTCATCATAGGTCGATACTGTTTACTTGCCGAAACGGCGTCGGAGATCGGTTGCTATAGCCGATTTGGATTCGATGTGCTTGCGCACCATGCATACGAATCCGTCTTTTTCGAATTCTCCGCGCACCTGACGGAAATCCTCGGCGCGGGTCTCGTGGCGGCAATCAGCGCCAAAGCCCGTCGAAGAGCTGAGCGAGAATTCCTTGCGAGCATCCTCGTGGAGCATCTTGTCGAGGGTAATAACCGAGTTCTCCCAGCGATCTGTCAGCGCCAGAACATCCTCGACCGTTACTTCGGAAATATCCTTGCCGGCCCAGGCCTCGAAGTTCTCCGAAACCCAGGTCCATTCCATATCGTAGTAGTCGGCCGCCAGAGAGTGAATGCGCTCCTCTATAGCTTCGAGGCTGCTGAGCGTTCCGTTTTCAACCTCGTCGCACAGGCGGTCCACCTCTGTCTGCGGGGCAAACATGCCGGCCAGATCGAGCCACTGTCCCTTTCCGGCCGCATGGGTCGGACGGAGTTTTTCCCTGATCTTCTCATCCGTAGGATTCTCAAGGTCCTTCAAGCGCGTGAGCAGCGAATTGCCGAAGAACTTGTCAAGAGCAATGCGATAGTAGTCGCGGCCCTTGCGCAGCGCGCGGGCTTCGATAGTCATGCCGCAGTAGGAAAAATGATCGGAAGAAACTCCCTCGGTGCATTCGATTGTATTGAGCAGGTCGATGCCGAGCAGCATCTTGCGCGCCGTGTAGGGCGAGAGCAAGTTGAAATTGATGGCGTCGAGGCGCTTTTCATCGGGGTGGCGCTTGTCGCGTTTGGGCCACTTCTGGGCATCGCGCACTGTGCCCACGCTCTTGAGGTTTACGCCGGGCACGAGGAATGTGGTGCCGCGGTTCTCGATGAGATACGAGAAGGGGAGCAGCGACGTGTCGGGGTGATTGACGTGTCGGCCCATCACCAGCGAGAAAGCTCCGATGCGTGCGGGCCAGAGAATATAGGAGTCCGATGTGGTCTTGGAGCCGCGTTCAGCCACACCCTGATGGAGCGGCCCGAGCTTATACATGTGGTTGCTCTGGTTGGAGCCCGACCCGGCATTCAGGAAGGAGAACAGGCCGGCTATCAGTAGCGATGACTTGTGCATCGTCACGGTGTACGGGCCGGCGAATATGGCGCATGCCTCGCCGTTCTCGCAGGCGCAGTTGGCAAAGAACAGCGAATCATGGGCCGAGAACAGATGCGTCAGGTGGCAGGCCTGGCCTATGAAGCAGTTCAGCACCACGGCGCCATCCTCGATGCAGGCTCCGGATGCTACAACGAAGTGGTCGGCGATAACACCCGAACCTATGCGCACGGGAGCGACTTCCGAGGCTGCGATGGTGCCGTCGTTTAGACGCGAGGCGCCTTCGATGCTGGCGTGAGCTCCGATCCGCACATTACGGATTTCCGGAGTGTTCACGATGCGGGCTCCCTTGCCGATTGTGGCGCGTGGCGTGCGGCAGTTTTCCGCGTGAGCCTTGATCATGCCGCGCACGGTGTTGACGAACTCCGGACGATGGCGATACATGGCAAGCAGCCATGCTATCTGTGCCGAGAGACGCTCATATGCAGGCACCTCGCGGCCGCCGGTCTCGTTGAGGACGGACACATCCGTACCTATGCCGAATGTGCTGTCCCCCGTGGCTAATATGTAGCCCACGTTTTCGATGAATACGTCCTCTTCGATGTCGCAGTTGGCAATATAGTTGGAAACGCGGCGGATATATACGTCCGCGCCCACGGTGCAGTTATGGAGAGTAGCGTCGGAAATTCCCGCACTGACCTCGAGGCCGCCCGGAAGGGCGAAGCGGCGATTGAATGTCGACAGACGGATGTCGCCCGAAAAGCGTACATTGTGCAGGGGAGCTGGCGAGAAATCAGGATGTACGAGCACCCGCGACCAGTCTTCGCAGCTGCATCCGGCAGCTTCGAGGGCGGTCACTTCGCCGGCGCTAAGTGAGCGGTATTGCATAGCTTGAATTGATTTGGATTGAGTATAAGTGATATCGTTCACAAAATTAGCAAAAAATAATCAGAGCTACAAAAAAATTGCAGATTGCCGGGAAAGTTCTTATCTTTGTAGACCAATCATTCTAAATTTACACATTGTTTCCCCAATCCATGGAATCAAAAGAAAATACAGCGAAGACACACACCTTTGAAGAGGCTTTCGAGGCCTCGCGCGATTACTTCGGAGGCGACGAACTGGCTGCCCGCGTATGGGTGAGCAAGTATGCCCTGAAGGACTCTTTCGGCAATATCTATGAGCTTACGCCTGAAGATATGCACCGCCGCCTGGCCTCCGAGATTGTGCGCATCGAGAATAAGTATCCCAATCCCATGAGCTTCGACGAGGTGTTCGGTCTGCTTGATCATTTCCGCTATGTCGTCCCTCAGGGCAGCCCCATGAGCGGCATCGGCAATCCCTATCAGGTAGGCTCGCTGTCGAACTGCTTTGTCATTGGCCTTGACGGTACCCCCGACAGCTATGGCGGTATCATCCGTATTGATGAGGAGCAGGTGCAGCTCATGAAGCGTCGCGGTGGCGTGGGTCATGACCTCTCGCATATCCGACCCAAGGGCATGCCCGTGAAGAATTCCGCGTTGACATCCACAGGTATCGTTCCCTTCATGGAGCGCTACTCCAATTCCACGCGCGAAGTTGCGCAGGACGGACGCCGCGGAGCGCTGATGATGACCGTGAATATCCGCCACCCGGAAGCCGAAGCCTTTATCGATGCGAAGATGACGGAAGGACGTGTCACGGGCGCCAACGTGAGTGTGCGTATCGATGATGAATTCATGCGTGCCGTCGAGAGCGGCGAGGAGTATAAGCAGGTCTATCCCGTTGATGCCGCCGAACCAAAGGTCACGTCCGCTATCGATGCCCGCCGGCTGTGGAATAAGATTATTCACAACGCGTGGAAGAGCGCCGAGCCCGGAGTGCTGTTCTGGGACACCATCACACGCGAGAGCGTGCCCGACTGTTATGCCGATCTCGGTTTCCGCACCATATCCACGAATCCCTGCGGCGAGATTCCCCTGTGTCCTTATGACTCATGCCGCCTTCTGGCCATCAATCTCTACTCCTACGTACGCAATCCCTTCACGCCCGAGGCAAGCTTTGATTTCGATCTGTTCCGCAAGCATGTGGCCATGGCCCAGCGCGTGATGGACGACATCATTGATCTGGAGATGGAGAAGATCGATGCCATTCTTGCAAAAATAGACCGCGATCCCGAAACCGAGGAAGTCAAGGAAACGGAGCGTCGCCTCTGGACCAAGATCCGCACCAAGACTCTCAAGGGTCGCCGCACCGGTGTGGGAACGACTGCTGAAGGAGACATGATTGCAGCCATGGGCCTGACTTATGGTACTCCCGAGGCCACAGACTTCTCCGAAAGCGTTCATCGTGCGCTTGCGCTTGCCGCCTACGGCTCGAGCGTACAGCTGGCCGAGGAGCGTGGCGCATTCGAAGTGTATGATACGGAGCGCGAGAAGAACAATCCCTATATCCGCCGTCTCGCCGAGGCCGACCCCGCGCTATACGAGCGCATGGCTCGCGTAGGACGACGCAATATAGCTTGCCTCACGATTGCCCCGACAGGCACGGTGAGCCTTATGACGCAGACATCATCCGGCATCGAGCCCGTGTTCATGCCCGTCTATAAGCGTCGCCGAAAGATAAATGCCAACGACAGCGGATCGCGTGTCGACTACGTGGACGATACGGGCGATGCCTTCGAGGAATATGTAGTCTACCATCCCAAGTTCCTTGAATGGATGAAGACACAGGGTATCGAGCCCCGCGATGATTACAGTCAGGAGGAAGTCGAAGCTCTCGTTGCCCGGTCGCCTTACCGTGGCGCGTCGGCTGCCGAAATCGATTGGCTAGAAAAGGTGAAGATGCAGGGCCGAATCCAGAAGTGGGTGGACCATAGCATCTCGGTCACGATCAATCTTCCGGCTGATGTAAGCGAAGAGACCGTCAATCGTCTGTACCTCGAAGCATGGCATGCAGGATGCAAGGGCTGTACCGTATATCGCGACGGCTCGCGCTCGGGTGTACTGGTGGCTCTTGAGGAGAAGTCCAAGAAAAAGAAGGAGGCTCCAGCGCCCGTGGCCGGCGAGATTCCGCAGCATGTGCTTGTCCGTCCAATCGAGCTTGAGGCTGATGTGGTGCGCTTCCAGAACAATAAGGAAAAGTGGATCGCCTTCGTAGGCTTGAAGGACGGCCGCCCCTATGAGATATTTACCGGTCTGGCCGACGACGAGGAAGGCATCTTCTGTCCTAAGTCCGTAACGCGTGGCAAGATTATCAAGAGTGTGGCCGCCGATGGCTCGAAGCGCTACGACTTCCAGTTTATAAACAAGCGCGGCTACAAGACTACGATCGAGGGCCTGTCCGATAAGTTCAATCCTGAATTCTGGAATTATGCCAAGCTCATCTCCGGCGTGCTCCGCTACGGCATGCCCATGGATCAGGTGCTGAAACTGATCGGTGGCCTTGAACTCGACTCGCAGAGCATCAACACATGGAAAATGGGCGTAGAACGTGCCTTGAAAAAATACTTGCCTAACGGCATGGCTGCCAAGGGTCAGACCTGTCCCAATTGCGGACAGGAAACGCTCGTATATCAGGAAGGCTGCTTGATCTGCACAAACTGCGGCACATCCAAGTGCGGCTGATAAGCCCGTTCCTGCTTCTCCGTCCGAGAAGGTCAAAATAGAAAATAGCGAGGGCCGCTTCGTAGACTGAATTACGAAGCGGCCCTCGTCGTTGGTATAATGTTTTCTTACTTTATCATCTGATTACTGGCGATTTTCGCCGGGGCGCTGGCCAAGTTTGCGGGCGTGATCTTTGCATTGAGCCTTGTCGCCGTGGTGCATTTCATGACGGCTTTCCAGGCGCGGGCGCTTCTGATGTTCGGGCTTTGCGTTGAGATAGGAGTTCTCAAGGAACTGAACGTACTGCTCGGGGGTCAGGATTTCCTTAACCTTCTTGAGATACGAGCTGCGGGCTTCCTTGGCGCATTTCAGACCCTCCTTGCGAGCTTTCTCGCGGTCGGCCTTCAGCTCTTCGCACTTCGCTTGTCGCTGCTGCTGCATCTCTTCACGCAGTGCCTGGATCTTGGTCTGCTGCTCAGCCGTGAGATTCAGTTCGGCAAAGGGGCAGGGCACCTTCTTGCAGTCCTGCTTGTCGCACTTGGCCTCGTCCTTGCACTCCTTCTTGGTGCAGTCGGCGGAGTCACACTTCTTGTCGTCCTTGGGGGCAGCGAAGGCGCTGCTTGCGGTCAGGCTTGCTACGGCCATAACGGCGATGGCGATGATGTTCTTTTTCATTTACTTGATATTTTTGAGGGAGTTAATAAAATTCTGCGTTTAATTGATACACCATTATGACTTTACCCGGTGGAGATGGTTTAAATGCGAAGCGGTTTTTTGACGACTTTTTTGAAAATTGCGCGGAAAATGTTATTTTTGTGAACAAAAATGTGAATAGATGTATAAGGTAGTGTCCCGTATATTGGTGTCGGCGGTCATTTGCGCCGTACTTCTGAGTTGTGGTGAGAAATCGGTGCGGAAGCCTCAGGCTGTTGCACCGGTGTCTGTTGATGTCGTTCCCTTATATCGCATGTTCGCCGATCGGGACAGCGCGGCTCTTATGGTCCGACCGGAAATGCTGAAGGATTTCCTTGCGGTTGTAGACATTACGGATTCGCTGTCGGCAGCTGCGGCATTGTGGGCCGACTCCCGTCCTGTCAGAGTCTTCACACCTGTGGTCGATAGTGTTTTCGGTCGCGAGGGCGCACCATTGGGTAAGTATCTGGGCTATACTCTTGCTGCCGGAAAGATGTCCGGACTGGATTTCCCGTCGCGTAGCTATGCTGCCGTAGTTTATGGGCGTCGTTTCCCCATGGGCTTTTCTGATAGCACTATGTATATTGCTCTGAATCATTACCTCGGGCACGACTACGAAGGCTATCAGGCTTTCCCGGCCTATGAGCGTGCATTGAAGGAGCCGTCGCAGATTCCATACGATATTGCCGAGGCTCTCGCGGGGACGGAACGCCCCTATAAGTCGGCTGATGATGGTGCTACTGCACTTAGCCGCATGCTGTATGGCGGTGCTATGGTGTACGCGCGCTATGCTCTTGTGGAAAACTCCTCCGAGGCTGCCGCCGCAGGATATAGCGACGAACAGTGGGAGTGGCTTCTGGAACACGAGGGGCAGCTATGGCGCGAACTCGTAGCAAAGAAACTGCTGTTTGACACCGACCCGCAGACTGCGCAGAAGCTTGTGGATCCTACCCCCGCAACTGCGATTCTCAGCATTACCGCTCCGGGTCGGGCAGGCCGCTTTATCGGCTATAGGATGGTATGCCGCTACCTCGACAAGCATCCTGAGGCCAATCTGGCCACACTGCTCTCGCCCGAATTCTACAACAATCCTGATGTGCTCGAAGAGATAGGCTACGCTCCCTCCATTTGAACCCCTCAGGGGGGCTGGGCGTTCTATTTTAAACAATCAGAACGCCATGATAAAGAAATTTCTATTGATACTCGCTCTATTTATAGGTGTGGTTGTGGCAATGACCATGACCTCCGAGAGCGATTTCCTCACGGGCATAGGCCGCAAGGCTCCTGCATTGGCCATTACAGAAGCTGATAGAGAGTTCGCACTCGACCGCATGCGCGGAGAATACGTGCTGTTGAATTTCTGGAACAGCACGGATGCAGCCTCACGCGTGGCTGCAAACAAATACGATACATGGGTAGCGCGTCATCCGGATGCGGATGTGTGTCTGCTAAGCGTGAACTTCGATCGTTCGGAGGCTTTCTTTCACGAAATCGTGCGCCGTGATGGCATGAATGAGGAGCTTCAGTACCATGCCGATGACAGCGAAGCGCGTCAGATTAGGAAAGACTACGCATTGAAGGACGGCTACGGAACACTGCTTATCAATCCTGAAGGAAAGATCATAGCCCATAATCCCACGCCGGAGGAACTGGAAAGAATCTTTGCCTGATCGCCGCCGACGCTATCGCAACTCCCAGAAAGCCACGGCGGAAGCTGCAGCCACGTTGAGCGAGTCTACGCCATGTGCCATTGGTATGCGCACGGTATAATCTGCCTCCTCGATTTCGCGGCTCGGTAGTCCGTCGCCTTCCGTCCCCATTATCAGGGCGAGACGATTCTCATTTTTCAGGGCCGGATCATCAAGCGATACTGACTTGTCTGTCAGTGCCATGGCTACGGTCTTGTAACCCAGATTACGGAGCTCGCTCTGATAGTCGCAGCCTGTATACGCCCATGGAATAAGAAATACGGAGCCCATCGACACACGCACGCTTCGGCGGTTGAGAGGGTCGCAGGACGTCGGCGACAGAAGCACGGCATCGACACCCAGAGCCGCCGCAGAACGGAAGATAGCTCCGATATTCGTCGTGTCCGTAACGCCGTCTATTACTACCACACGGCTCCGCTTAGACGCAGGCGGACACACGTCGGCCGGCTTTAGCTCGGCAGGACGCCGCATGGCACAGAGAACTCCTCGCGTGAGCGTATAGCCCGTGAGCTGTTCCAGTAGCCCGCGAGAAGCTGTATAGACCGGCATCTCCGGGCAGCGGGCAATGATGGCTGCCGCATCGCCCGTTATGTGTTTTTCCTCACAGAGTAGGGCCGCGGGTTGCAGTCCTGCATCAAGAGCCACATGAATCACCTTGGGACTCTCCGCTATGAAAAGAGCTTGCGACGGATCGAGCCGCGAACGCAACTGCGCCTCCGTCAGGCGCGCGAAGGGCGCGACACGCGCGTCGGAGAGATCCGTGATGGTGATGGCGACCGGGCTGTTCATTTCTTTTTCTCCGGCGCGAATCGATTGGGATATTTAAGCGGGACGCGCGGACGCATATAGGCTCTGACAATGAGGAAGATGCCTAAGAGCGTGAAAGGGATACTCAGAATCTGCCCCATATTCAGGGTCATGTCTGCTTCGAAGGCCACCTGATCGTTCTTGAGCATCTCCCACAGAATGCGGGAGCCGAATGTGCCCGTGAGGAAGGTGCCGAACAGCAGCCCCGGGCGTTCGCCGTCATTTCGCTTCCAGTACATCCACATCATGAGCCCGAACAGGGCGAAGTAAGTGAATGCCTCATAGAGCTGCGTAGGATGGCATGCCATCGGGGCAAAAAGAGTCTGCCACTCGGCCGAGCGCAGGAATCGGAAGCCCCACGGCAGGGTAGTGGGGTGACCGAAGATTTCGGAGTTCATGAGGTTGCCGATGCGGATCATGCCGCCAACGAGTGCTATAACGATCGTTAGGCGGTCAAAAGTCCACAGGGGAGAGCGCTTGGTGGTGAAGATGGAGAATAGAATCACGGCAATAATGATTCCTATCGCGCCGCCGTGGCTGGCAAGGCCTCCCTCCCATGTGGCGAGTATTTTCCAGGGGTGCTGACTGTAATAGTCCCACTGGTAGAAGAATACATGTCCGAGGCGAGCCCCGATAATAGTAGCCACGCCCGTGTAGATAAGCAGGATCGCAAGCCAGCTCTCGGGTGCGCCTTCGCGTTTGAACATCTTGGCCACGAGGTTATAGCCAATCCAGAATCCGATGGCGAACATCATGCCATACCAGCGCACGGTGATGGGCCCGAGTGTGAAAATGTCGGGACTGACGTCCCAGTTGATGAATCCGAACATTATTTTTCTTTGAAGTATTCGCGTGTGGCCCGACGTACCTTGGGGCTTAAATACAGGATTGCTATCATGGTCGGGATGGCCATGAGTGCATAGAACAGATCGCAGGCCCCCACGGCTGCCTCGATGGGTACAACCGCAAAGACGATGAGCGTAAGCAGGAAAAACCAGCGGTAGTAACGCCCGATGCGTGTCCCGAAAAGGTATGTGGCGCAACTGGTGCCGTAGAAACTATAGCTGAACATGGAGGAAAGTGCGAAACAGATGACCACGAGCATCAGAAGCAGATCGCCCATGGGAATGCCCTTGGAGAAGGCATCCATCGCGATTGCCAGACCCTGGATGCCGGGAACGTCGATGTTGCCGCACACAAGGATGGCGATAGCCGTCAGTGTGCACACAAGTCCGGAATCGATGCTGGGCCCGAGCATTGCGATAAGTCCTTCGCGCACAGCGTTCTTGTTTGCCGATGCTCCGTGCATTATGGAGGCTGTGCCAATGCCTGCGTCATTGACCAGTGCCGCACGGCGCGCGCCGATGATGGCGATGCCCGCCAAGGCTCCTATGCCGGCCCGCAGGTTGAACGCCTCCCGGAAAATGCTTGCCACAACGCCCGGAACAGCATGCAGGTTGGTGAGTATAATATACAGAACCATAAGGAAATACATTCCTACCATAAAGGGCACGAGCACGGACGCCACGTTGGCGATACGCTTGATGCCGCCGAGAATCACGAGCCCTACGACAATGGCTATGGCACAACCGAACAACAGGCGGTACACCTGATAGTTTTCGAGGCTGAGATATGCGCCGATGCTGCTAAGTGTATGGCTGGCAGCGATGTCGTCGGGATTGGTAAAAGCAGTCATGAAAGCCTCGGTGAGCTGATTGGCGTTCATTATGCACATTGTGCCGAACAGGCCGGCTATGGCAAAGAACTTGGCGAGCGGTTTCCACTTGTTGCCCATGCCTTTCTCGATTATGTGCATGGGGCCGCCTTGTGGATTGCCCTTGTCGTCCGAGCCTTTGTACATGATGGCGAGCACTCCCTCGTGATACTTGGTGGCCATGCCCACGATGGCGCTCACCCACATCCAGAAGATAGCGCCGGGGCCGCCCATGACCAAGGCAATGGCCACACCGGCTATGTTGCCCATGCCCACGGTGGCTCCGATGACGGATGTGAGTGCCTGTGCCGAGGAAATCTGGCCTGTGCCGGCGTCCTTGTCATTGCGCTTGCGCAATTCCGCCATCGATGCGGGAAGACGGCGGAGCGAAACGGCACCCGAGGATATGAAAAGATATAGTCCGCCGCCGATCAGTAGGAAAAAGAGCGGGTAGCCCGACAGTACATCGGCGGCAGCTATAATGAATTGTTCAATCTGGTGAATCATAACTCCGCAAAGATACGACATTTTTTGCGGCGGGTCAAGCAAGGAGACGCTTAATGTAGGTCCAATCTATAAAATGCGTTAAGAAAAACCTTGCGTACGAAGTTTTTTTCTTAACTTTGCGCCCATAAGCTTCAAGCAAATATGAAAAGACTACTAATCATCATCCTTGCCGTCATGCTCGCCGGAGCTGTCAGCACGAATGCGCAGTTCAGATACGGCCCCGTTGCAGGCGTGAATATCAGCAAGCTTTCCTTCAATCAGGATCTGTTCGACGTCAGTCAGGCCGTCGGATTTCAGGCCGGCGTGCAGGCGGAGCTGATGTTCCCCGGCATTGGTTTCGGCATTGATTTCGGGCTGCTCTACAATCAGGCTTCGAGTTTTGCAAACATCGGACAGCGTGAGGTGTGGGCCTCACAGGGCTTCGGACGTCAGAAAATGATTTTGCATCAGATAGATATACCCGTGCATGTCCGTTTCAAGTGGACTCGCATGAACGGCCTCGAGGAGAAGATCGCTCCCTTCGTTTACGGTGGTCCGGAATTCCTGATCAATTGCGGACACAACAAGGTGAGCGGCAATCCCGGAGTGGAGAATCCCTTCAACTATTCCGGTGGCGGTCTGGGCCTTACGGCCGGCCTTGGTGTAGAACTGTGGCGCAACTGGCAGCTCTCGGCATCCTATACCTGGGGCATCACATACATGATGAAGACCAAGCTGCTTGACGATTTCAGCGCGCGCTCAAGCCAATGGAGCGTGCGGGTGGCTTATCTCTTCTGATTCAGCCGCTTAGTCGCACCAACTTCGAATAAGCTCATAATCGGGCACCTCGCGTAGAAACGTGTAGGTGCCCTTTGCTTTGTCAAAGCGGCAGCAGAAGTGTCTGAGGCCATTACTGACGATAAGACATGGCGCCTGCATGACGATGTTGTAGCGGGCTATCTGGTCGAAAACCTTCTGTGTGATGGCCACGGACGGGGCCTTGTATTCCACAACGGCAAGGGGCTGCAGTGTACGCGAGAATACAACCGTGTCGCAACGGCGGGAAGTGCCGTTGAGTTTAAGGGATATTTCATTGGCTATCAGTTCGCGCGGATAGCCTTTGAACTTTATGAGATAGTTCACGAAATGCTGTCGCACCCATTCCTCCGGCGTAATCACAAGCCATTTGCGGCGCAGCGGGTCGTAGAGTTGCGGCTCGCCGGGGGGGGTGTCGGGCGACGGGCGCAACTCTATTTCCGGACAGGGAGGAAGATTTAGCGGCGTGTACTGCATGATTGTGGAAAATATTGCGTAAATTTACGGAAAAATTCCGGCATTGGCAAAAACACATGGCAAGCGCACCCTCCACTCTCACCTTCGATTCGTTGCGCCGCTCCATCTCGAGCGGTAATGTGGCACCAGTATATGCTCTCTATGGGCAGGAAGGATATTATATCGATGTGCTGGTTAAAGATTTCGAGACCCTTATTCCGGACGAGGACAAGCAGTTCGCGCAATTCGTGTTTTATGCCCCCGAGACGGAGCCTGCGAGAATTGTGGATCAGTGCCGGCAAGTGCCCATGCTCACGGAGAGGCAGCTCGTGATTGTAAAGGAGTGTCAGAGCGCCCGCGCTGATCAGCTCGACAAGCTCAAGAGCTATGTCGCCTCGCCCACGGAATCCACCGTGCTTGTCTTGTGCTGGCGAGGCAGCGACATCAAGGGGGCCGAGCTCAAGGCCGCTATCCGGAAGAGCCCCGGGGCGGTTGCCTTCGAGAGCAAGAAGGTCTATGAGAACAATATCCCGGCGCTTGTTGCTTCGTATCTGAAAACAAAGGGTTTGGGCGCCGACGCCAAGGCTATGGAGATGCTTCGTGATTTCATCGGAACGGACCTCAGCCGGCTTTATAACGAGCTCGATAAGCTTGCGACCATATTGCCTCCGCGGGCTACGGTGACTCCCGAGGTCGTGGAGCGTCATGTAGGCGTGAGCCGCGAGTATAATTCCTATGAAATTGTCGATGCTATCGCTGCCCGGGATGCGGCCAAGGTGTTCCGTATCGCTGAATATTTCCGGGCTAATCCCAAGGTGGCGCCTCCGGTGATGGTGGCTGCATCGATATTCGCGTTTTTTGCCGATCTGATGGTGGTATGGTACGCTCCCGATCGCTCCGACAAGGGTATCCAGGAGGCTTTGGGCCTCAAGTCGTCGTTTCAGGTAAAGCGATTTCGCCAGGGTCTGAGCAATTACCCGCCTTTCGCCGTTGTGGAAATTATTGATGCAGTGCGGCGCTTTGATGTCCGCAGCAAAGGGGTGGGCTCGCGCCAGGATGCCGCGGATCTGTTCAGGGATCTGTTGTATCTGATCCTGACCACCGACGGCTCGAATGCCCGCAAGTCTGCCGGAAAGTGACGCGACAGTTGTAAACGGGCTTTAAATCAGCTTCTTGCCGTCGCACCTAAGCGTGCGCCCGGGGAAGGTGTCGAGCATAGTCATGTTGTGAGTGGCCATGATTACGGCCGTATCCGTATTGCGCGTCACCTCGTAGAGGTGGGTCATGATCTGTTCGGAAGTCGTGGGGTCGAGGTTGCCTGTGGGTTCATCGGCAAGTATCAGGGTGGGCTCGTTCAGAAGGGCGCGGGCAATAACGATGCGCTGTTGCTCGCCCCCCGAAAGTTCGTGGGGCATTTTGTGAGCCTTGGTGGCCATGCCAACCTCCTTGAGCACCTTGTCGATACGTTCCTCGCGGGCCTCGCGGTCCTTCCACCCGGTGGCCTCGAGCACGAATTCGAGATTCGCGTACGCCGTGCGGTCCATTAGCAGCTGAAAGTCCTGAAAGACAATTCCGATGCGGCGGCGGAGATAGGGGATGTCTCGACGCCGCAGGTTGCGGAGGTCGTAGTCGAATATCCTTGCCTCGCCCGTACGCACGGGCACCTCGCCGTATAGCGTCTTGAGAAGGGAGGATTTGCCTGAGCCCACACGTCCGACAAGATACACCATTTCGCCGGGCATGATGTTGAAAGTCACGTCCTTGAGAACCACGTGCTCATTGCGAAGAATGTCCACGCCCTTATAGTCGATGATGGGAGTGGCGTCGGTGCTGATATCGGTATTTGTCTTGTCTTCCATATGCCCACAAAATTACGCAAAATTTCGCATTGGAAGAAAATTAATCGTAACTTTGTGCGTAAAAGCGCATGCCGGAGCCCACCTGCCACGTCTGTCAGTGAACGTTTTCGGCATGATGTTTGTATAATTGCAGAAAAGCTATTAATTTTGCAGAATGAAATGCCGCGCCCGGCGGCCAAGACGTCAGAAACAATTACAATAATCACCATAAACTTCATATAAAATGCAAGTTAACTACGAAAAAACAGGCGAAAACGAAGGCAAGCTCACGCTCAATGTCGTTGAAGCCGACTACGCCGATAAAGTTACGGCACAGCTCAAGGAAATCGGCAAGAAGAAAGATATTCCCGGTTTCCGCAAGGGCCACATTGATATGGCACAGCTCAAAAAGCGTTTCGGCAAGGCTGTGAAGAGCGATGTTCTCAATGATGTAGTATATCGCGCCGCTATCGAATATCTCCGCGATAACAATATGGATATCCTCGGTCATCCCATCCCCGTGAATGTCGAGGAAATCAAGCTCGACGACAAGGACTACACCTTCACATACGAGCTGGCTCTCGCTCCCGAGCTGAATATCAAGTTCGACAAGGATGTGCATCTGCCTTTCTACAACATCGAAGTGAGCGAGCAGATGATGGCCGATCAGGACAAGGAGCTGCGTGAACGCAACGGCAAGCGCACCAATGTCGAGGACTATGAGGACCGCGCTCTCGTTAAGGGCAAGCTTCAGGAGCTCAACGAGGACGGCACTGTCAAGGAAGGTGGTATCGTGGTCGAGGACGCTATCGTCGGCCCGTTCGTGTTCAAGAGTCAGGAAGAGGCCAAGAAGTTCGAAGGCTCCAAGGTTGGCGGCACTGTCACCTTCAATCCCTGGGCAAGCTGCGAGGGCAATGAAGCCGAACTGAGCTCGATGCTCCACATCGACCGCGACAAGACGGCTGATATGCGCTCCAACTTCGCAATGACTATCTCCGAACTCATCGTTAACCGCCCCGCCGAGCACGATCAGGACTTCTACGATGCAGTATTCGGCAAGGACACCGTGCACAACGAGGAAGAATATAACGAAAAGCTTCGCGGCGCTATCGCACAGGCTCTCCAGCCCAACAGCGCCAACCTCTTCCAGCGTCAGACCGAGGAATACCTCATGGAGACCTATGGCAAGATGGAGCTCCCCGAGAACCTGATCAAGAAGCTCATCGCAGGCAGCGAGGAGAAGAAGCTTACCGAGGAGGAAGTAGACAAGGCTTATGCCGACTCCATCGAGAGCATCAAGTGGGATATCATCGAAAATCAGGCTGCCCGTGCCCTCAAGGTTGAGGTGAACAAGGAGCAGGTTGAGGAGCTGGCCAAGAGCATCGCTGCCCAGCAGCTGCGTCAGTACGGCATGTTCGAACTCAACGACGACATCCTGAAAATGTATGTGGACAATATGATGGGCGATGAGAATACTCGCCGCCGTCTGGCCCGTCAGGCCTTTATCCAGCAGCTTTTCGGCGCTATCCACGCCGCTGTTTCGCTGGATGAAAAGACCGTGACACTCGACGAATTCCGTAACCTGGCCGAGGAGCTGAACAAGAAGAACGCTCCCGCTGAGGAAGCTGCCGCCGAATAAGGCGTGTAGTCTTTACGACACAAGGTAGTCGGGATTCATGCCCGGCAGCCGTAAAAAATCTCCGTCGCCCGAATTTTTTTTCGCGGGCGACGGAATTTTTTTGGATATGGTGAAAAATTTTCGTAACTTTGAAAATAAGTTGCCGCAAAGGTGCCGTGGCCTTGAAGCGCAACTTCAAAATTCTAAATTGTAAATAAATAAGCGACCAATAGATACTGAATAATGAAGAACAACAATGATTTCCGCAATTACGCCGTTCACCATCTTGGCATGAACGGTCTGAGCCTCGACCAGTATGCATCGGCTCAGAGCAAAATGAGTTCCGCGATTGCATCGGCGTCCTACATCAACCCGAGCATCATCGAGGAGCGTCAGCTGAATGTGGCACAGATGGATGTGTTCTCGCGTCTTATGATGGACCGCATCATTTTTCTCGGTACGGATGTCAATGACTATACAGCCAATGTGATTCAGGCACAGCTCCTGTATCTGGATTCGTCCGATCCGGGCAAGGACGTGAGCATCTACATAAATTCTCCCGGCGGTTCGGTTTATGCCGGTCTTGGAATATACGACACCATGCAGTATATTTCGAGCGATGTCGCTACCATCTGCACCGGCATGGCCGCCTCGATGGCCGCCGTTCTGCTCGTGGCAGGCGAGAAGGGCAAGCGATTCGCGCTGCGTCATTCGCGTGTCATGATCCATCAGCCCATGGGTGGCGCGCAGGGTCAGGCCTCGGATATCGAAATCACGGCACGCGAAATCCGTAAGCTCAAGGATGAGCTCTATCACATTATCTCCGACCATTCGGGTCAGCCTTTCGACAAGGTGGAGCGCGACTCCGACCGCGACTACTGGATGACGGCCGAGGAGGCCCGCGAGTACGGCATGATCGATCAGGTACTTGTAAAGGCCAAGCATTGATCCGAAGCTTTTTTAATTAGAGAATGGCAAAGAAAAAGAACGAAGCGAAGTGCAGCTTCTGCGGCCGCGGGGCATCCGAGGGCGCGCAGTTGCTGAACTCTCCCATAAGCGATGCCTACATCTGCACGGACTGTGTGCAGATGGTGGCATCGGCTCTTAATGAATACGGCCGTGACGATCGTGAGAGCAGCAAGTCGGAATTCAAGGGAAAGATTCCGACACCGCAGAAAATCAAGGAGTATCTGGATCAGTATGTCATCGGTCAGGATCAGGCCAAGATGTATCTTGCAGTTGCTGTCTTCAACCACTACAAGCGTCTGCGCCAGCAGAAGGCCGGCGATGCGGACGATGTGGAAATCGAGAAGAGCAATATCGTGATGGTAGGCCCTACCGGTACGGGCAAGACTCTTATCGCCAAGACCATAGCTAAGCTTTTGGATGTTCCGTTCACGATAGTGGACGCTACGGTTCTGACGCAGGCCGGTTATGTCGGCGAGGATATCGAGAGTCTTCTGACCCGATTGCTTCAGGCCGCGGACTACGATGTGGAGAAGGCCGAGCGCGGAATTGTGTTTATCGATGAGATAGACAAGATCGCACGCAAGGGCGATAATCCGTCCATAACCCGCGACGTAAGCGGTGAGGGTGTGCAGCAGGGTCTGCTCAAACTTCTGGAAGGCTCGATCGTGAATGTGCCTCCTCAGGGCGGCCGCAAACATCCCGAGCAGCGGATGATTCCCGTGGATACGAAAAACATACTCTTCATCTGCGGCGGAGCTTTCGACGGCATTGAGAATGCCATCGCCAAGCGCCTGAACTCGCGTTTCGTAGGCTTCACAACCGACGGCAAGCAGGCCAAGCGCATCGACCGCGAGGATCTGATGAGCTACGTGTCGCCGCAGGATCTGAAGAAGTTCGGTCTGATACCCGAGATCATAGGGCGTCTGCCCATACTCACGCATCTGTTGCCGCTGGACCGCGATGCATTGCGCCGAATTCTCACGGAGCCCCGCAACGCCATCACGCGCCAATACGAGAAACTCTTCGAGATGGATGGCGTGAAGCTTCATTTTGATGATGACGCACTTGACTACATCGTGGACAAGGCCATCGAGTTCAAGCTTGGTGCCCGCGGTCTGCGCTCGATAGTGGAGACCATAATGATGGAGCCCATGTTCACGCTGCCCGGCACGAAGACCAAGAGTTTCACGGTCACCCGCGATTACGCCAAGGAGGCGCTTGTGAAGGCCAACTTCGAAGCCGCCATGGTGTAACGAATAAACCTCTCTCCTCACATCACACAAAATGCCATGGAAAAAAATCCAAGCATCAGCGAAGCGCTCAAGCGTCATTTCGGCTTCGATACCTTCAAAGGGAATCAGGAGGCCATAATCGAAAGTCTGCTCGCGGGCAACGACACATTCGTGATCATGCCCACGGGCGGAGGCAAGTCGCTGTGCTATCAGCTTCCGGCGCTTATGAGTGAGGGAACGGCCATAGTCATCTCCCCGCTCATTGCGCTGATGAAGAATCAGGTGGATGCCATGCGCAACTACAGCGAGACGGACCATGTGGCCCACTTCCTGAACTCGTCGCTCACACGCAGTGCCATAGAGCAGGTGAAGAGCGATATTGTTTCCGGACAGACAAAGCTGCTGTATGTGGCTCCGGAATCGCTGACGAAAGAAGAAAATATAGAATTTCTCAAAACGGTTTCCATATCCTTCTACGCCGTGGACGAGGCCCACTGTATCTCCGAGTGGGGCCACGATTTCCGTCCGGAATACCGGCGTATAAGGCCAATCATCAATGAAATAGGTTCCCGGCCTGTGATAGCGCTGACAGCCACGGCCACGCCCAAGGTCCAGCATGATATACAGAAGAACCTCGGGATGTCGGAGGCGAGCGTATTCAAGTCGTCGTTCAACCGATCGAATCTCTACTATGAAGTGCGCCTGAAGACGCCGAACATCGACCGCGATATCATCCGCTTCATCAAGCAGCGTCGCGGCAAGAGCGGAATAGTCTACTGTCTCTCGCGCAAGAAGGTGGAGGAACTCACGGAGCTTCTGCTGGTGAACGACATAAAGGCACTGGCATATCATGCCGGAATGGACAGCCCCACGCGTAATGCCAATCAGGATGCGTTCCTGCTGGAGCAGGTGGACGTGATAGTGGCGACAATAGCTTTCGGCATGGGCATCGACAAGCCGGATGTACGTTATGTGATTCATTACGACATTCCCAAGAGTCTGGAAGGCTACTATCAGGAGACGGGCCGTGCGGGCCGCGATGGCGGCGAGGGGTACTGCCTGTGCTTCTATGCCCGCAAGGATCTCCAGAAGATGGAGAAGTTCATCCAGGCCAAGCCTGTGAACGAGCAGGAAATAGGCCGTCAGCTCCTTGCGGAGACTGCGGCCTACGCCGAGGGCGCGGTGTGCCGCCGGCGTGCGCTGCTGCATTATTTCGGAGAGAATTTCACTGACGAAAACTGTGGAAACTGCGACAACTGTCTCAACACAAAAAAGAAAGTGGAAGCAAAAGAGGAGTTACTTGCGGCATTGGAAACAATAGCCGCTGTAAAAGAAAAGTTCAAAGCAGATCATATTGTGGATGTCATGCTGGGTCGTGCCACGCAGGATGTCCGTTCCTACCGTCACGAGGAACTCGAGGTGTTCGGGAGCTGCGAAGGCTCGGATATGAAATTCCTGGCCACGGTAGTGCGTCAGGGCATGCTTGACGGATATATCGAGCGAGGAGTAGAAAATTTCGGCATACTCCGACTTAGCGACAAGGGACGCGATTTCATGCGTCATCCCAAGAGTTTCAAGGTAATCGAGGACAGCGACTTCTCCGAGGATGAAGACGAGGCACCCGTGAAGGGCGGGGCCGGCTGTGCGGCCGATCCTCAGCTCTATGCCATTCTGTGCGCTTTGCGCAAGAATATGGCCAGGACCCTTAAGCTGCCTCCCTACATCATCTTCCAGGATCCTTCGGTGGAGGCCATGGCTACGACCTACCCGATAACCATCGACGAGCTTCAGAGTATTCCCGGAGTAGGAGCCGGCAAGGCTCACCGTTATGGCGAGGAGTTCGTGAAGGTGATCCGCACCTATGTGGAGGACAATGAGATCGAGCGCCCCGAGGATCTGCGCGTGCGTTCCGTGGCGTCCAAGAGCAAACCCAAGGTGTCCATCATTCAGGCCATAGACCGTAAAATCGATCTGACGGAAATAGCGCAGAGCAACGGGATGGACTTCGATCAGCTGCTGGATGAGATAGAGGCGATAGTGATGAGCGGAACACGCATCAATATCTCCTACTATATCAACGACATAATGGATCCGGAGGATCAGGACGAGGTATTCGAGTACTTCAAGTCGAGCGAGAGCGATAAGCTTTCGCAGGCCTACGACGAGCTGTGTCCGGCATTCTCGGAGGAGGAGGTGCGCCTGATGCGAATCAAGTTCCTGTCGGAAGTAGGCAACTGACGCGCCGCTGCGAACAAGCATGAGAACAACAAAGGAAATGGAAACAGATATATTGAAACAACTCTACCGGGACCATGTGGGAGCGGAGGCGACTGAGGTGACGGAGCTGTCATCATCAGGCTCCAACCGCCGCTACTTCCGCCTGTCGGCTCCGGAGCAAGAGAGCGTGATAGGTGTGCTGGGCACATGCCGCGAGGAGAACGATGCCTTCCTCTATATGGACGAGCATTTTGCCGCGAAGGGTCTCCCAGTTCCGCGTGTGCTGGCGGTGAGCGACGATCATATGGCCTACATCCAGACGGATCTGGGCGACCGGCTGCTCTTCAACGAAATAGAGAAGGGACGTCTCACACGCTCCTTCTCGAACTCCGAGAAGGAATTACTGGCCAAGACGATGCGGCTTTTGCCGGACGTGCAGTTCGGCGGGGCTGTGGGCATGGATTTCTCGCATTGCTATCCGACGGCGCAGTTCGATGCGCGTTCGATTCTCTGGGACCTCAATTATTTCAAGTACTGTTTCCTGAAAGCGACCGGACTGGAGTTTCAGGAGGATCGTCTGGAGGATGATTTCCAGAACCTTACGAATGTGCTCCTTCGCTCGCAGAGCGGCACCTTCATGTATCGCGACTTCCAGAGCCGCAACGTGATGATAAAGGACGGCGAACCCTGGCTGATAGATTTTCAGGGCGGCCGTCGCGGACCTTTCTACTACGACGTGGCTTCCTTCCTCTGGCAGGCGAAGGCCAATTTTCCGGGCAGTCTGCGCCGGGAGCTCATCGGCGAGTATCTGTCGAGCCTGCGCAAGTACCAGCCGATAGACGAGGGCTACTTCATGGAGCAGCTGCGCCATTTCGTGCTGTTCCGCACGCTGCAGGTATTAGGAGCATACGGCTTCCGGGGCTATTTCGAGAAGAAGCCTCACTTCATGCAGAGCGTGCCCTTTGCCATCGCTAACCTGCGGGAGCTTCTGGACCGTCCTTATCCCGAGTATCCTTACCTGACGGAGGTGCTGACCAATCTTGTGAACATGAAGCAATTCTCCGACACGCCCGGAAAGCGCACGCTTACGGTGAAGGTGATGAGCTTTGCCTACAAGAAAGGAATTCCCGATGATCCCACGGGCAACGGAGGCGGATATGTGTTTGACTGCCGCGCCATCAACAATCCCGGCAAGTATGAGCACTACAAGCAGTTCACGGGCCTTGACGCCAATGTCATAGAGTTTCTGGAAAATGACGGCGAAGTGCTTGAGTATCTCAAGCATGTGTACACGCTCGTGGATTCGAGCGTGAACCGCTATGTCGAGCGCGGTTTCTCGAATCTGATGGTGTGCTTCGGATGTACGGGTGGGCGGCATCGTTCAGTCTATTGCGCCCAGCATACTGCCGAGCATATAGCCGCCGCCTTTCCCATGGTGAAGGTAGAGCTCGTGCACCGCGAGCAGGACATAGAACAGACATTCAAGGCCCGATGAACGCACTGGTATTTGCCGCCGGTCTGGGCACGCGTCTGAAGCCCTGGACACTTGAACATCCCAAGGCGCTGGTGGCGGTGGGAGGTGAGCCCATGCTGGGGCGTGTTCTGCGCAGGCTTGCGGACTCCGGACTTGTGGAGCGAGTGGTTGTGAACGTGCATCATTTTGCCGATCAGGTCGAGGATTACTTGGAGGCCACGGATTTCGGACTCGATATAATTGTCAGCGACGAAAGCAAGCTACTGCTTGACACGGGTGGCGGAATGGCACGCGCCATAGAGCTTCTGGGCGGTGGCGGCGAGCCGCTGCTCGTGCATAATTCTGATATCCTCACAGATTTTCCGATAGAGGAAATGCTGGCCCGACACATCGACGCCGAGTCGGACGTGACCTTGCTTGCAGCCCGTCGGGACAGCTCGCGGCAACTGCTTTTCGACGCAACGGGCACCATGCGTGGCTGGGAAAATCTCAAGGACGGCACCGTCCTCCCCCGCGGACTCGAGACGGGTGAGCTGCATCCGCTGGCGTTCGGCGGCGTGCACATCCTTGGGCCGCGCGCCCAGAGCGCTCTCAAAAGCTACGCACGACGTCAGCCCGAGGAAGTGTTCGGCATCATGCCGTTCTACATAGCGAGCTGCGGCGAACTGCGCATCCGGGCATACGAGCCTTCAGCCCCATACATGTGGCACGACACGGGAACGCCCGACAAGCTTGCAGCCGCAGAAAAAGAATTTGAAAAATAATCCATTAGCGAAGCAAATGCTGACCTACACCAATCATCTTAAGAAACTTATACTCCCCGAGTACGGGCGCAATATTCAGAATATGGTGGACCACTGTCTGACCATAGAGGACCGTGCGGAGCGCACGCTGTGTGCCCAGACCATTATCCGTGCGATGATGTCGCTGTTCCCGAACACGACATCCGACCGCGACGCTTATATGCGCAAGCTGTGGGATCATCTGTACATCATGAGTGATTTCAAGCTGGATGTGGATGCGCCTTACGAGCTTGTGCGACCCGAGACGCTGGACGGCCATCCGGATCCGCTGCCGCTGCCGGGCCACCCGAAGATGGCTTTCCGCCACTACGGCACGATAATAGAGGAAATGATAGGCAAGGCGACGGAGCTGCCCGAGGGCCCGGAAAGGACGGAACTTGTGTATATGATAGCCTGTCAGATGAAGAAGCAGCGCAGCGTGATCGACAGGGAGACTGACGACGAGCGCATATTCAACGATCTGCACTATCTTTCGAAGGGTATGATAAACGTGCCTCGCGGGGCGATGGCGCTTCCGGAGTACAAGGCCGTGGCTCCGCAGCCCACGGGTAAGAAGAAAAAGAGAAAATGATCCGCGACAATGAACTGACGCTTGCAGGACGTTTCGGCAAGCCGCATGGTGTGAACGGCGAAATCGTGGCATCGCTGATGTATGAGACGCTGGACCCTGCGGCGCTGCGGTGCATAGTGGTGAAGATGGACGGCATAAATGTTCCGTTCTTCATCGGGACTGTCCGACCGAAGGGTCGTGAAAGCGTGCTTCTGACAATAGACGGATTCGACAGCGATTCAGCCGTGGCCCGGCTGTCCAACAAGGATTTCTATGCGCTTAGCGCAGAACTGCCGGAGGCGCTGTCGGACGAGGAGGAGCTCGATTCCGACGGGCTCTATGCGGCCGACCTCAAAGGCTTCCGCATGCTCGACGGAGCGGGCGCGGAGATAGGCGTGATAAGCGGCATCGAGGATTCGACGGCGAATGTGCTTTTCGTCGTGGAGCGCCCGGGAGGCGGTGAGGTAATGGTGCCGGTGGCCGATGATTTCATAAGTGAGGTCGATACGGATGCCCGGACTATTACCATGGATTTGCCCGAGGGCCTGCTGACGCTCTGACACACAACCGAAATAACAGACTTAAAGCTTAGACAATGAAGGAATTTAATGAAGACGAAGCCCTGGAGGCCATGCGTGCGGCTCTGGAGCCAGGGAAGGCTGAAAAGTATAGTGACGACGATCTTCTGGAGGTTCTGGATCTGATATTCGACCACTACGAGGAGAACGGCGATCTGGAGCCCGACGGCGATGACAGTGATGTGGACGACGAGGAGGAGGTGGCCGCCACGGCCGCTTATGTGACGCGCTACATCAAGAAGGATAAGAAGACGAAGATTGATCCTGCCGATGTGGCTGCGTTGGTGCGCGGCGAGTACGGCTACGAGCTGTCGCTGATCTGATGCGTGCCGTTTTGAGATATTTGATCCCGTTGCTGGTGATTGCAGGGGGAGTGTTGGCGGCAGCCGGTGCGGAGCCCGTGGAGAGGGATGAGTTCTCCATGACGCTGGAGGAGAACATCGTCTATCCGCCATGCTCGGCCAAGAAGGCGGACCGCCTGGAGGGTGCGATGAAGGAACTGCAGCGCCGGCTTCAGAATAAGAAGTTCAAAACGGTAATGGAGCGCGACGAGCAGGTCGTGTGTGTGCTGATTCCGGCTTCGGAGCTGTTCCGCGCCAATTCGAGGGAGTTATCACCTGAGGGGCGTACGCGACTGACAGGGCTGGCACAGTTTGTGGAGCACGACAGTCAGTTCAAGGTGCTTGTGGCGGTGCACAGCGACAGCACGGGCGACGAGCGGTATAACGATGATCTGACATCGGCGCGCGCCAATGCCATTGACGATTTTTTTGAGGCTACGGCCGGTCGCGAACTCAACATAATTCCCTACGGACTGGGCCATGACGAGCCTGTGGGCTCGGATGCGACCAAGAAGGGGCGTGCGGCCAACCGGCGCGTGGAAATATTTTTTGTTCCTACGGCAGCGTATATGCGCAGTCTCGGCGCGCTATAGGGTTGGAGATGTCGCTGAAAATTGTTATTTTTGCGCTTTAAAAGAGAAAATTCCCAAACATTCCCGAAACAACAATGGATATCAAGGAAGAAAAGATGCCCGAGGAGAAGAAAGGGCTGAACTTTGTAGAAGAGATTGTGGCCGGCGATCTTGCGGCCGGAAAGAACGGCGGACGCCTAAGCACGCGTTTTCCTCCGGAGCCCAACGGCTACCTTCACATCGGCCATGCTAAGGCAATCTGCATGGACTTCGGTGTGGCCGAGAAGTTCGGCGGCACGTGCAATCTGCGTTTCGACGACACCAATCCCGTGAAGGAGGATGTGGAGTATGTCGATTCGATCCGCGAGGATATCCATTGGCTGGGCTTTGACTGGGGCAATCGCGAGTACTATGCCTCGGACTATTTTCCTCAGCTGTTCGATCTGGCCGTGCGCCTGATCAAGGAAGGCAAGGCCTATGTGGACGACCAGAGCTCGGAAGAAATCGCCGCGCAGAAAGGCACGCCCACGACACCGGGCACCCACAGCCCCTATCGCGACCGCACGCCCGAGGAGAATATCGACCTTTTCATGCGTATGAACGCCGGCGAGTTCGAAGAGGGTTCGCGTGTGCTCCGTGCGAAAATTGACATGGCATCGCCTAACATGCACTTCCGCGATCCTATCATGTACCGCATCATCAAGACGCCTCACCACCGCACGGGCACAACGTGGAAGGTCTACCCGATGTATGACTTCGCGCACGGGCAGAGCGACTATTTCGAGGGTGTTACGCACTCGATATGCACGCTTGAGTTTGTGCCTCACCGTCCGCTCTACGACTATTTCGTGGACGAGCTGGCCGACGAGAGCTACCGCCCGCGTCAGATAGAGTTCAACCGCCTGAACCTTACCTATACCGTCATGAGCAAGCGCAAGCTTCTGCAGCTGGTGAAGGAAGGTCTGGTTGCGGGCTGGGATGATCCGCGCATGCCCACGATCAGCGGTATGCGCCGCCGCGGCTACACGCCGCAGTCGATACGCAATTTCATCGACACCATAGGCTACACGAAGTACGAGGCCCTGAACAGTGTGAGCCTTCTGGAGCATGCCGTGCGCGATGACCTCAACCGTGTGGCAACGCGAGTGATGGCTGTGGTGAATCCTGTGAAGCTCATCATCGACAACTATCCGGAGGGACAGACCGAAACCGTGGAGATGGAAAACAATCCCGAGCAGGAGGGCAGCGGCACGCACAAGATGCCTTTCTCGCGCGAACTCTACATAGAGCGCGAGGACTTCATGGAGAATCCGCCCAAGAAGTTCTTCCGCCTGGCTCCCGGACAGGAGGTGCGCCTGAAGGGTGCATACATCATCAAGGCCACGGACAATATCGAACGTGATGCCGACGGCAATATTACGGCTATCCACTGCACATACGACCCGGAGACGCGCAGCGGGCTGCCGGGCTCGATGCGCAAGGTGAAGGGTACGCTGCACTGGGTATCGGCGCAGCATGCCGTGGACGGCGAAGTACGCCTGTACGACCGCCTGTTCAATGTGGAAAATCCGGCCGCTGAGTCTGAGCGCGATTTCCGCGAGCTGCTCAATCCCGATTCGCTCAAGGTGGTGAAGGGCGTGAAGCTCGAGCCTTATATCGTGGAGACGGCCAAGCCCGGCGATAAATTCCAGTTCCAGCGCATAGGTTACTTCACTCCTGACTACGACTATACGAAGGAGGCTCCGGTGTTCAACCGCACTATAGCGCTGAAGGATACCTGGGAAAAAGTGCATAAAAAGGCGTGATGCCCGAAGATAACGAAGACTTCCGCCCGGGTCTTTACGAGTGCTTTGTGAAGGCGCTCGTAAAGCCGGTGCGCGAGCGCTACTTCGAGGAGGACGAGCTGATAGAGATATTCGATTACGCGGGCGACCGGGGCGACGACTATGTGCGCTGGGAGGTGCTGTTCTGCGGCGAGCGTCTGTATCCGGACAGCGACGGGCTGCGTGTGCGCCGCGCGATTCTCTATCGCGAGACTATGCCGGGCACGGATATTGCGGGACGCTATCTCGCGGACAACCAGGATAGCGGGAGTCTGCTGTGGCGCATCGAGCGGGCTGTGGAGGAGTCGACGGATCGCGCTGAGGCGGAGCGTCGTCTGGATGAACTGCTGATCTCGGAGGACCGGTTCGGCGATGAGGAAATAATCCGCATCGTGAAGCTTGCGGCTCGCACGGGCTGCTATGAATGGCTTATGGCCCGCGCGGACGAGCTAAGGGCTCGTGCGTCGTATCTGCCGGTGCTTCTTTATGAGTCCGGAATGGCGTTTATGGATGCGCTGGACTATGAGCGTGCGGCTGTGTATGTGGAGGAGCTGACGCGGCTGTGTCCGTTCGAGTCGGCATACTGGGCTCTATACAGCGCGCTGATGGTTCGTCTGAAGCGCATTCCCGAAGCCCGCGAGGCCTTTGAGTTTGCCGCGGGCCTTGAGATTCAGGATCCGGAGACGGCCGTATGTCTCGGTGGGGCTGCGATTGATGCCATGCCCGACCTTGTGCCTGTGGCGATCGAGAAGCTTGAGGCAGCTGTCGAAGCGGAGCCGGATTATTTCCGCTCATCGTGCACGCTGGCTGGCCTGTATGTGAGCCGGGGCAGGAATCGCGATGCCGAGCGTGTGCTGAGGGCTTACGCTGAGCGCTGTCCGAATACGCGCGACACTGTGTCGGCCGCCATAGAATTGCATCTGCCGTGCTTCACGGATATTTTCGAGACGGTGATGATAGCTACGGGAGGAGGTGCATTCTCCTACGGCGAGGTGCTACGCATGGTGGAGGGGCTCATCGAGGACTGCCGCTATGAGGATGCTCTGCGACTTACGGACTGCTATGCCGGCCTGATAGGCGAGAACGATGATCTGAGGGCCATGAAGGCAGAGTGCTGTTTCCGCGCCGGGGACTTCGAGGGCGTGTGCGGGCTGTTCGCAGGTCCGGAGCATGTGATGGAGATTCTGAACGGACTTGCTGCGGGACCACGCGTAGCGTATTTCTATTTGCGCTCGCTCCATGAGACGGGACGCGCGGAGGAGGAGCTTATTTTCGGAATAATGGCAGGTATAGTGGCCCGGGACCTCTATGAGCGGGCCGATGAGGGCGCACGCTTCTTCCTCCGCGAGCTGATGGACAACTCGCGCGAAGAAGGAGGACAGTAATAACAAACAATGAAGAATGTTGAACTGCACCCCAAAATTTTTTTGTCTAACTTTTGGGGTGCAGTTCACTCTGGTTGTTAGACAGCCTCTTCTGTTAGAGATATTTGGGGTTAGCGGAGGAAGGGGTTGGTGCGGGTTTCGATGCCGATGGTGGTCTGGGGACCGTGGCCGGGGAGAACGACTGTCTGTGGCGGGAGGGTGAGGAGCTTGGATTTGATGCTTCGCAGGAGTGTGGCCATGTCGCCTCCGGGAAGGTCGGCACGTCCGACGCTGCCTTGAAACAGGGCATCGCCCGTGAGTACGAAGCCGCCCGTGGGGCTGTAGAGTGCAACGCTGCCGGGTGAGTGGCCGGGAACATGAATTACCTCGAGCTTGTCGGTGCCGACTTTGATCGTATCGCCGTCGGCGAGGGGTGTGTCGATCTCCACTTTGTCGGGAACTGCGGATGTGAGGAAGAGGTCCTTGGTGGATGCAGCGGCGGGTATGCCATATTTCGTGCGCACGTAGTTGTGGCCGAAACAGTGGTCGAGGTGGAGATGTGTGTTTATGATCTGTGTGATGCGTATATTGTTGCGCTCAACGAATGAATCGAACTCGGCGCGTTCCGCGGGACTTGTCATTCCGGGGTCGACTACGGCGGCTTCCAGCGTGTCGGGGTCTATGACGAGATATGTGCTTTCGCCGTAGCCGTTGAAAGTGAATTTCTTGATTTTAAGCATAGTTATTTAGGCCCGATGGGCACGTAGACGATGAGTTTCGTATCAAAAAACGGATCGGAGAAGAGTTCGTGCACGGAGTATTCCACGACCGGGTAGCGCACGGCGGCGGATTCATCGGCGAGGTCGCCGCCTTTGAGAGTGAAGAGACCGTTGGCAAAGGCGTTGCCGGGACGCGGTTTTGTGCGCGCGACGTTCTTGTCGATAAGCCTGACGAGCTTATCGAGAGGCATGACCGCACGCGACACGACATAGTCGAAGCGTTCGCGGCATTCGCCTATATCGCCATGCTGGAAGGTAACGTTGCCGAGGCCAAGTGCGGATGCGACTTCGGAGGCTACGCGGATTTTCTTGCCTATGCGGTCGATGAGGTGGAAGCGGACATGGGGATACATTACGGCTAGGGGTATGCCGGGGAAGCCTCCGCCTGTGCCGATGTCGAGCACTGTGGTGTCGGGTGCCAACGGGCCCCATAGGCGGGCAATGGCCAGCGAGTGCAGGATATGTCGGGTGTAAAGATTGTCGATGTCCTTGCGGGATATAACGTTGATGCGAGCATTCCACTCGGCATAGAGTCCTGCCATGGCGGCGAACTGCTCCTGCTGTCGCGAGTCGAGCGCGGGGAAGGCATCGAGTATGATTTCTGACGATTCCATTTCGTGATTTAAAACCTGCGTGCAGGCAAACTTGTTTTTAGTATTGGCAAAATTAAAAAAAAATTCCGAAATTTACACTTTCCAAACGAAAGAGCACAAGACACTATGATAAAGATAGGCCGCGACAACGCGATGCGCGTTGTGAAAATGGTAGACTTCGGTGCGTATCTGACTGATGCGTCCGGGGATGACGACAGGGAGATACTGCTGCCCAAGAGATATATGCCGGATGATCTGCGCCCGGATGACACGATTGACGTGTTCGTTTACAAGGATTCCGAGAACCGTCTGATAGCCACGACCGAGGAGCCGTATGCGAGGGTGGGGGAGTTCGCGTTTCTGCAGGTTGTGCAGGTGAATGCTACGGGGGCTTTCCTTGACTGGGGGCTGCCGACGAAGAATCTGCTTGTGCCGTATTCGGAGCAGAAAGTGAAGATGCGTGCCGGCGGGGTGTATCCCGTGTATGTGTATCTCGACGATGCCTCGCAGCGTGTGGTTGCGTCGGCACGTCTGGAAAAGTTCGTGGGCAATACTTTCCCGGACTACAGGCCCGGACGGAAGGTGAAGGCTCTTGTGCTGTCGCACAATGAGACGGGCTATCGCTGCGTGGTGGATAACCGTCACTTCGGAATGTTCTACAACAACGAGCTGTTCCAGCCGCTGGAAGTGGGGCAGGAAGTGGAGGCCTGCGTGAAGTATGTGCGACCGGACGGGAAGATAGATCTAAGCTTGGGGGGCGACACGCAGGAGCGTGTGCACTCTCTCGCAGCGAGTATTCTGGAGTATCTGAATCTGAATTCCAACAGGCCAGAGGCCGCTCTGTCCGACAAGATGGATCCGGAGAAAATCAAGGCTCTATTCGGATGCAGTAAGAAGGATTTCAAGAAGGCCGTGGGCGGACTCTACAAGGAACACAAAATAGAAATCGCACATCCGTCAGGCGAGATAAAGCTCAAATAATAGGGCGGGGGCTTATTGCTTGCTGTCGGATTGCGGCTTTCCGCCGCCGGGACGCCTGCGGCGGTGGTGCCTGCGGCCTCCGCGGTGTGTGCGTTTGCGGCCTTTGACTTTCTGTGTTTCCGAGCAGGGTTCTTCGCTCTTGTGTTCGGGCCGGAGGTCGTTGGCGAAAGCGGATGTGCCGTTATGACGAAGTGATTCGGAGGTCCGGCGTATCCATTCGATACGGTCGGGCAGCCGATTGCCTTCGGATTTCGAATCGCGGTTGGCCTGCATCAGCGCCAGCAGGCGTTCGAGTCGTTCGGGGGAGCGACACTCTGTCTGGAGGCTCCTCAGACGCGAAGTGGCACGTTGTTCGCTTTTGAGCTCCAGAGGGCCGGGGAAGTGATGGTGGGCAATCAGGAAGACGATTTCGCGGACCAGCGGCGAGTCGAAACGAAGTCGAGCAAGCATTTTGCGTGCGATGCGAGCACCGCGTGACTCATGGTCGGGATAGACGGTGATGCCGTCTTTGTTGCGCCGGCATTCTGTGGCAACTTTCCCGAGGTCGTGCAATGCGGCGGCCAGACGCACGCTGATGCGCCCGTCGAGGCGCGCGGCCTGTGCGAGGGAGGCTTTGAGGTGCTCCATGAGCGGGCGGCCATCGACTTGAAAGGTGCGGGCGCGGCAGAGGTCGGGGAAGACGTAGCCCAGGGCGTGTGTGCGGTCCATGAGGTCAAGTGCACGCGCCGGGTCGGGCCCTGCAAACATTTTTTCGATTTCCTGACGCATGCGTTCGACCTTTATCGTGCGGAGGCCCGGGGCATTGGCCTCCATGGCTTCGAGTATATCCTGCGGGATTTCCCAGCCGAAGGCTGTGGCGAAACGGATAACGCGCAGGATGCGCACGGGGTCGTCCTCGAACACTCGGAGGGGATCGTCGGGAGTGCGCAGTCGCTTTTGGCGGATATCGTCGAAGGCACGGCCCGAGGGGTCGAGGAGCTCGCCGGTGGAAACGTTCAGGTAAAGCGAATTGATGCTTAGGTCGCGCAGGCGGGAATCGCCGTCGACGGGACCGAACATCTCGGATGGGTCAGAGCCTTCGAGGCCGCTGTATTTTCCGCGGCGGGTCTGTACGATTTCGATTTCGTCTTCGGGAAATTCACGCAGCCGCAGCATGGCGGTGCCGTAACGGGGAAAGGTGGTGGGGACCGCTGTGGTGAGATGGCGCTCGTATAGCCATTCGGCGAGCTTCAATCCACCGTTCGGGAGCTCGACGGCAAGGTCAATGTCCTTGATTTCGGGGCGGCCGAGGGCTTCGTCGCGGGTGCATCCTCCGACGGCATATACTTTGCCTTCGAACGGGGTGCCGGCAATGCGGCTCCTCAGCCAGTCGATGATATTATGAAATTCGAGGACAGTCATAGGTGGAAAAATACTCCGTCGGTGCAAAGGTAATACTTTTGCGGGGATTAAACAATAAGGGGGGTGAACAATAGTCGGGGGCTCCTGCGTTTTAAAAGATATACCCTAAACGACATACGATGAAATGAAACAGATAATGGACGGCTGCACTGCGGCGACACATGTGGCATTCGCGCTGAGCGATGTGGCAACGATATATCCTATCACTCCCGTGGCAGAGATGGGGCAAGTGGCTCAGAAATGGGGACTTGAAGGACGCAAGAATTATGCAGGCGCTGCGCTTGCCGTGAAGGAGATGGAATCGGAGCTCGGGGCAGCCGGCGCCACGCACGGCGCCCTGGCCGGTGGTGCGCTGGCCACGACCTTCACCAATTCGCAGGGCTTGCTTCTGATGATTCCGAATATGTATAAGATTGCGGGGGAGTGCCTGCCGGCCGTGTTCCATGTGGGTACGCGCTCGCTGGCCTCGCATGCGTTGTCGATATTCGGTGACCATCAGGACATCATGGCATGCCGCGCAACGGGCTTTGCCTTCCTGGGGTCGAGCAATGTGCAGGAAACGATGGATCTGGGTGTCGTTGCACATCTGGCGGCTATAGACGGTTCGCTGCCGGTGCTTCATTTCTTCGACGGCTGGCGCACGTCGGGGGAAATGCAGACGATCGACGTGATAGACTATCCCACGATTTTCTCACTGCTGGATCGAGATGCGGTGTCGCGCTTCCGCGCGGGCGCACTGAACCCGGAGCATCCCTCGCTGCGGGGCTCGGCACAGAATTCGGACGTGTATTTTCAGAATCGCGAGGCCTGCAACAAGGCCTACAACGCTTTCCCGGCAATAGTGCAGAAGGCTATGGACCGCGTGGCGGCCAAGACAGGGCGGCAGTACCATCTGTTCGATTATTACGGAGCGGCGGATGCCGAGCGTGTGATCGTGGTGATGGGCTCGGGCGCCGAGGTGGCGCGTTGCACTGCGGAGGCACTTGTGGCCAAGGGCGAGAAGGTAGGCGTGGTGAACGTGCGTCTGTTCCGTCCGTGGTCTACGGATGATTTCGTGGCTGCATTGCCTGCGTCGGTGAAGGCGATCGCCGTGCTTGACCGCACGAAGGAGCCGGGCTCGCAGGGCGAGCCGCTGTATCAGGATGTGGCTACATCGGTGCTCCGATCGGGACGGCAGATTACAGTGATCGGCGGCAGATACGGCCTCGCAAGCAAGGATTTCTGCCCGGCTATGGTACAGGCGGTGTTTAAAGAACTGTCCAAGGAGAAGCCTGCGAAGGAATTTACCGTGGGTATAACGGACGACGTGACGCATCTTTCGCTGGAGGTTGATTCGGATTACACCCTCGCACACGGGGCGGATACGGAATGTATTTTCTACGGCTTCGGGTCGGACGGAACGGTGGGCGCGTCCAAGCAGATAGCGGCCATCGTGGGTTCGCAGCCGGATAAGTATGCCCAGGCGTTCTTCAGCTACTCGGCGAAGAAGTCGGGCGGATATACGGTGAGTCAGCTGCGTTTCGGCTCGGCACCGATCGCCGCGGCGTGGCAGATAGAGAGCGCGGATTTCGTGTTCTGCAATAAGGCTGCCTATGTGAACCACTACGACATGGTGTCGCGCTTGCGCGAGGGCGGCGTGTTCGTGCTGAACGCTCCATGGACTGCCGAGGAGATGGAGAGCAAGTTGCCGACCTCCATGCGAAGGGGGCTTGCGCAGAAGAAGTCCCGGTTCTATGTCGTGGATGCCACGGCTGTGGCCGCGGAAGAGAATCTGGGTGCTCGCATCAACACTGTGATGGAAGCCGTATTTTTCCATCTTTCGGGAGTGATACCCGAATCCGTTTCGATGCCGGCGCTGAAGGATCTTGTGAGCAAGACTTACATGCACGAGGGTGGGGCCGTTGTGAGCTCCAATCTTGCGGCGATAGACAAGGCTGTGGCGGCTATCAAGGAAATTCCGGTGCCCGCTGCATGGGCCGAGGCAAGCGATGCGCCTGCGACGGCGGATGCCGTGAAGGTTCCGGCATTCGTAAGTCAGGTGGCCGAACCCTGCGATAACCTGAAGGGCGATGAGCTGCCCGTGTCGCTGTTCAATCCCGAGGGCAATCTGCCAATGGGTACGACGGCTTACGAGAAGCGAAAAATAGCGATAGACATTCCTCGCTGGGATGCGTCGAAGTGCATTCAGTGCACGATATGCTCGACGGTGTGCTCGCATGCGGCTATAAGGCCGTATCTGCTTGATGCGAAAGAGCAGGCTGCATGTCCGCAGGACATTGCGACCATTCCGGCCAAGGGTGTGGAGGGCTACACGTACAGGATACAGGTGTATCCGGCGGACTGCACGGGCTGCGGGTCGTGTGCCACGATGTGTCCGGGTAAGGCACTGGACATGGTGCCCCTCTATCCGGAGTTGACGCAGGAGGAGCCGCGCTGGAAGTGGGTGACGGAAAATGTGAGCGAGAAGCCCGATCTGTTCCCGCGCTTTACGGTGAAGGGCGCACAGCTGCATCGGCCGCTACTGCAGTTCTCGGGTGCCTGCGGTGGCTGCGGCGAGACGCCATACGTGAAGTTACTGACCCAGCTTTTCGGCGAGCGCCTGGTGATAGCGAATGCCACGGGTTGCTCGAGTATCTGGGGTGCCAATTATCCGAGCAACGCCTACTGCACTTTAGAAGACGGGCGCGGTCCGGCCTGGGGCAACTCGCTTTTCGAGGATAATGCAGAGTACGGCTACGGCATCGCTGCGGCTCTGGAGCACAGGCGTGCGCGGGCCCGAGAAATTGCCGAGTCCATTGTGGCGGAGAGCACGGCATCCGCCGATGCCAAGACGGCAGCAGGGGCGTGGCTCGCAGCGTTCGACGATCCCGAGCAGTCGCGTACGACCGGTGAAGCACTGCTGAAGGTTGCACCGGAGATGGCGCCTTATGCCGACGTGACCGGCGCCAAGAGCGTCTGGGCGATTGGCGGCGACGGCTGGGCTTACGATATCGGTTTCGCCGGTCTGGACCACGTTCTGGCCTCGGGCGAGAATATCAATATTCTTGTGATGGATACAGAATGCTACTCGAATACGGGCGGCCAGACGTCGAAGGCTACACCGCTGAGTGCCGTGACGAAGTATTCGCCTGACGGCAAGCGGACATACAAGAAGGATCTGGGGAGAATGATGATGACTTATCCGGAGGTGTACGTGGCATCCATCTCGCTGGGCGCTAACATGCAGCAGGCCATCAATGCCTTGCGCGAGGCTGAGGCTTACCCGGGTCCGTCGATTGTCATTGCCTACTGTCCGTGTATCAACCACGGCATCCGCACGGGCATGAGCCATTCGGCCGTGGAGCAGCGCAATGCCGTGCGCTGCGGATACTGGCCTCTCTACCGCTACAATCCGCAGAATCAGGAGCCACTGACCGTGGACAGCGCGGCCCCGGACACGGCAGGTTTCCTGCCGTTCATCAACGGCGAGGACCGTTATGCGGATCTCAAGCTCGTGGATCCCAAGGATGCCCCGGCGCTGCAGAGTGCGCTTGAGAAGCGTTGCGTGAAAGTTCATGAAATTCTTACGGGACTTACAAAGCTATAATTCGTAAACAGATATGGATGTACTCTATATGCCCGACGGAAAGATGTGGGAAATCAGCGGGACAATCCCGGCGGCCGCGACGGTGGTGCTGGACGGGTTCACGCTCTATCCTCCCTGCGATGAACGCTGGAAAGCATTTGCGGAATTCGGTCCGCTGGCCGTGTACGAGCGCACGCTCACGGAGGCGGAAACACTGGAGCGCTGCCGTGCGGCACGTGTAGTGTTCACCAACAAGGTTACGCTGACGGGCGAAACAATCGCTGCCCTGCCAGAAGTGAAGTATATCGGCGTGCTTGCCACGGGCACGAATATCGTGGACCTGCAGGCGGCTGCCGCACGGGGTATGACGGTGACGAACATTCCGGCCTACTCCACGGCATCGGTGGCACAGACGGCAATTGCGCTTCTGCTTGCGGTGACGAACCGCGTGGAGCACTATTCGACGGCTGTGCGCACAGGCCGTTGGTCGAACTGCCGCGACTTCACGTTCCGCGACTATCCGCTGACAGAGCTTGCGGGGAAGAATTTTGCGGTGATAGGATTCGGACACACGGGGCGTGCCACTGCGGCCATCGCTTCGGCTCTGGGCATGAAGGTGAAGGTGTTCACATCGAAGCCGCAGAGCTCGCTCCCCGAAGGCTATGAAAAGCTGGAGCTTGACGACCTGTTTCGCGAAGCCGATGTGCTGAGCTTCCACTGTCCGCTCACGGCGGAGACGCGGGGCATGCTGAATGCCGGGCGCCTTGCGATGATGAAGCCGGAGGCGATCGTGATCAACACTTCCCGCGGGCCGGTGATCGACGAGCAGGCTCTTGCGGACGCCCTGAACGAAGGGCGAATTGCGGCTGCGGGTCTTGACGTTCTGTCGACCGAGCCGCCGCGTCCGGACAATCCGCTTCTGACGGCGCGCAACTGCGTGATCACGCCACACATAGCCTGGGCATCGGAGGAGGCGCGGGAGCGACTGATGGAAATTGCGCTTGCCAATCTGCGTGCATGGGAGTCAGGGACTCCGCAGAACGAGGTGTGAGCCTGAATTTCAGCTTTTTCTGATTGAAAAGTCCGAATTTCAACGAGCGGCGGAGAAAATTTGGCCGTCGGCACGAAAATAATTCGTAACTTTGCAGCATGCTTGTGGAAGGCCCGCAGGCATGCTGCACTATTAAAACCATTTATTACCGTGAAATTCTTTGACTTTACAATCATTAAATCCACAAAGGCATGCATCGTCGGTGCGATGCTTTTTGCATGCACAGTTCCTGCCTCTGGCGGCGAAAAACTCACAGGCACGCCCATAGGCACGGCTGCCGGTTTCAATTACGAGCAGGGCCAGGTTGTGTGGAATATCCAGGGGAACGCTTTCGACGGAAACCTGAATACCTATTTCGCCACCGACGCCCGCTCATATACGTGGGTTGGCCTTGATCTCGGCACACCTCATGTGATAGACCGTGTGGGCTGGTCGCCCCGCAACGACGGTGTCGGTCCGACCCGTGTCCGTCTCGGCATCATTCAGGGTGCAAATCAGGAAGACTTCCTCGATGCCGTGCCTCTCTACATAATCCGCGAGTCGGGCATCATCGGCACGATGAGCTACGGCGATGTGGACTGCTCGAAGGGATTCCGTTATGTGCGTTTCGTGAGCACGGGCGACAACCGCTGCAATATCGCCGAGCTTGAATTCTACGGCACACCGGGCGAGGGCACGGATGAGAAGCTTTTCCAGATAACGAATCTTCCGACGGTGTGCGTGAACACGGTTGGAGCGCAGGAACCTTACGATAAGGAACACGACATCACGGCCAATATCATAATCATCACTGACAACAAGGCCTATGTGGACAAGCCCGGCACAATCCGCGAGCGCGGCAATGCCTCGCGAAGTTTTCCCAAGAAGCCCTGGCGTCTGAAGTTCGAGAAGAAGCAGCAAGTGCTTCCGGATGCACCGGCCAAGGCCAAGAAGTGGACGCTGATCAACAACTACGGCGACAAGACGCTGATGCGAAATCTTATTGCGTTCGACATTGCCGAGCGTCTGGGAATGAAGTATGTGCCTTACGGCCACGCTGTGGATGTGGTGCTTAACGGCGAATACAAGGGCTGCTATCAGCTGTGCGACCAGGTGGAGGTGAATCCGGGCCGAGTCGAGATCACCGAAATGGAAACGACGGACATAGAGGGCGAGGCTCTCACGGGCGGATACTTTGTGGAGGTTGACGCATACGCAAATGAGGAGCCGGAGGGCGAGTGGTTCGTGACAAACCGCTACCGCATTCCCGTGACGATCAAATCGCCGGACGACGGCGGTACGCCCGAGCAGCACGCCTATATACTGTCGTATTTCAACAAGCTCGAAAATATGGTGTGGGGCTCGAATCTTTCGACTCCGGGTGACAATGACTATCGCAATATCTTTGACATCGAGTCCTTCCTGCAACACTTTATAGTGGGCGAGCTTTCGGGCAATACGGATACGTACTGGAGCACCTACATGTACAAGGACCGCGGCAGTGATGTCATTTACACCGGTCCGGTATGGGACTTCGACATAGCCTTCGACAATGACAACCGCACATATCCGATCCACAGCCGTGTAGGCAGCCGATGCTACCTCTACGAATCGGGACTGGCTTCTTCGGCCAACAATATGGACAACTTCGTGCGCCGTATTATGAAAAACGACAACCGCACGAAGGGCGACTTGAAGCGCGTATGGTCGCTGGCGCGCAATGACAGACGGCTGACCTATGATGATGTTGCTTCTTTTATCGACAGTAAGGCTGCGGAGCTGATGGAGTCGCAGCGACTGAATTTCATGCGCTGGCCGATAATGAACGATTGGGTACACCAGAATCCTACGATCTCGGGAAGCTATAACGGCGAGGTGAGCCGAGTGAAGAGTTATCTTGCCGACCGCTTCCGCGATCTTGACGCGATCATCGGTTACGATCCTTCGCTATCGGGTGTGAATTCCGTTGAGTCGTTGGGCGATATGCCTCTGCGTTTGCAGAGTGGCGTCGTGAGCATGGGCGACGGACGCGAGTTCGAGGTCTATGCGATTGACGGGCGAAGCGTATATCGCGGCACGGGTGCTACTCCCGCGCTTCCGGGCGGAGTTTACATCGTGCGCAGCGGTGCACAGACAGCTAAGGTGCTGCTGAAATAAATACACTTGTCCTCATTCTTTAGCGAGGGTGAAGGACAATATTTCCAAAAAAAACTAAAATCCGGGTTGTTCGATTTGCGAATGACCCGGATAATTGTTATTTTTGTATGAGGGCCCGTGCGGGCTTAGATTTAATGACAAAAAACAATAACCATAACTATATAAAATGAAAACACTCCTCAGTGCAGCGGTGCTGTCGATGGCTGCCGCCGCTCCCACATTCGCACAGACCATGGAAACAGAATATGCATCCTGGCCCACATATGGAGGCACGGATCTTGAAATGACCGTCGATGCCCGGGGCACGCGTTTCGCCCTCTGGTCGCCCAAGGCCAAGGCTGCAACCGTATATCTTTACAACGCAGACCGCAATACGGCTCCTTACGATTCGCTTGAGATGAAGCTCGGCGACAACGGCGTGTGGCGCGCGCAGGTTGACAAACCTCTCTACGGCAAGTTCTATACGTTCCGCATTACCGATGCCAACGGCAAGCGCCTGGCCGAGACTCCGGGTGTTTGGGCCAAGGCTGCCGGCACCAACGGACAGCGTGCGGCTATCATTGATTTCGCCAAGACCAATCCCGAAGGCTGGAGCAGCGACAAAGGTCCCGAGCTTAAGAGTATCACAGATGCAGTGCTCTACGAGATGCATCACCGCGACTTCAGCGTGGATCCCTCCTCGGGCATAGTGCACAAGGGCAAATTCCTTGCGCTTACCGAGCCGGAAACGACCAGCCCTCTGGGCGACAAGACGGGTATAGACCACCTGAAAGAACTCGGCGTGACTCACGTGCATATCCTTCCCAGCTATGACTACAACTCCGTGGACGAGGCTAACCTCCCGTCCAATCAGTACAACTGGGGTTATGATCCGTTCAACTACAATACGCCCGAAGGTTCATATTCCACGGATCCGGCCAATCCCGAGGCTCGCGTGCGCGAGATGAAGGAGATGGTGAAGGCCCTCCACGATGCAGGCATAGGCGTGGTGATGGACGTGGTGTACAATCACACGGCCAATAACGACGACTCCAATTTCTCGCTGACGGCTCCCGGCTACTACTACCGCCACCGCGCGGACGGCTCCTACAGCGATGCATCCGGCTGCGGCAACGAGACTGCCTCCGAGCGTCAGCAGATGCGCGATTTCATTGTCAACTCCGTGAAGTACTGGGCCGACGAATATCACATCGACGGGTTCCGCTTTGACCTCATGGCTATCCACGATACCGAAACGATGAACCAGGTTGCCGCCGAACTCAAGAAGATCAATCCTTCGATCTTCGTCTACGGCGAGGGCTGGACTGCAGGAGATTCGCCACTGCCTGTGGAGAAGCGCGCGCTTAAAGAGAACGTGGCCAAGATGGACGGCATCGCCGTCTTCTCCGATGACATCCGCGATGCCGTGAAGGGCCACTACAGCAATGCCGCCGACCGCGGCTTCGCCACCGGCAAGCCCGGCAACGAGGAGACAGTGAAGATAGGCATCGTGGCATCCACGGCCCATCCGCAGGTGGACTACAGCAAGGGCAACAATTCGAAATTCGCCTACGCTTCGGCTCCCACCCAGATCATCAATTACGTATCCTGCCACGACGACCTGACGCTGACCGACAAGCTGGCCAAGTCGATGCCCGGCAGCTCGGAAGCCGATCGCCAGCGAGCAGCACGCCTTGCACAGACTATCGTGTTCACCTCGCAGGGCACGCCCTTCATGTTTGCCGGCGAGGAAGTGTTCCGCGACAAGAAAGGCGTGCACAATTCCTACAAGAGCCCCGACAGCATCAACGCCATCGACTGGACACTGAAGCACAAGAACGCCGAGCAGTTCGACTACTATCGCGAGCTTATCAAGCTGCGTCGCGAGCATCCTGCATTCCGCATGACCACGGCCGAGGACATCGCCCGCAATATCGTGTTCGACAAGGTAGTGGCTCCCAACGTGATAAGCTACTCCATCAAGAACAACGCCAACGGCGACGAGTGGAAGGAAATCAAGCTTATCTTCAACGGCTCCGACACGCCTTTCGTGGCCCGTGTGCCTAAGGGCGACTGGACCGTCATCGCACGCGACGGCAAGCTGAAGGCCGACGGCATCGAGGCATCCAAAGGCGGCAGTGTGGTAGTGACTCCCACGTCCGCTCTGATCCTTGCCCGTAAGAAATAAAACACCATACAAATTCCACATATAATATGTTGCAGAAAAGCACGAAAATCATCACCACGATCTCGGATCGCCGCTGCGAGACGGAGTTTATCCGCAGTCTTTTCGAGGCAGGCATGAACGTGGTGCGCATGAATTCGGCCCATCTGGGCGAGGCCGGCATCACACGCATAGTCGAGAATTGCCGAGAGGTATCGCCCCGTATAGGCGTAATGATCGACACCAAGGGCCCGGAAATCCGCACGACGGCGAACGAGAACCCCGACGACAAGATTTTTTTCCGTGAAGGCAACATAGTGGAATTCGCAGGCAATATCTCCGAAAGCACGAGCCAACGACGCATCTGCCTCAACTATGCAGGCATAGCCGCCGATGTGCGGCCGGGGATGCATTTCCTGATAGACGACGGCGAGCTGGACTTCCTGATCGAGAACGTGGACACGGGCTCGGGCATAATCAGCGCACGCTGCCTCAACGACGGCTGGCTGGGCTCGCGCAAGAGCGTGAATATCCCCGGCAGCGATATCCGCCTGCCGGCCCTTTCGGCCCGCGACAAGGAGACACTGGGTGTGGCGGCACGACTGGGTGTGGACTTCGTGGCCCATTCCTTCGTGCGCTCCGCCGCTGATGTGAAGGCCGTGCAGGATGAGCTGGACCGCCTCGGCTCGGACATGAAGATCATTTCGAAGATCGAGAACCAGCAGGGCGTGGACAATTTCGACGAGATACTGGAGGCCTCATACGGTATAATGATCGCGCGCGGCGACCTCGGCATAGAGGTTGCGGCAGAGCGTATCCCCGTGATACAGCACGAGATGATCCAGAAGTGTATCGCCGCCCACCGCCCGGTGATAGTGGCTACGCAGATGCTTCATTCGATGATTTCCAATCCCCGGCCCACGCGCGCGGAGGTCAGCGACATAGCCAACTCCGTCTATCAGCGGGCCGACTGCCTGATGCTTTCCGGCGAGACGGCCAACGGACGCTATCCCGTGGAGGCCGTGCGCACGATGGCCCGCGTGGCCTGCGAGGTAGAGGCCTCACTGACTGCGACGACAACCTCCGAACACATCCCACAGTTAGCTGACGCGCACGTGACATCCTTCCTTGCGCGACAGGCCGTGGTGTCGGGCCGTGAGATAGGTGTCAAGGCCATTATCGCCGACGCGCTCTACGGCCGCACGGCGCGCTTCCTGGCATCGTTCCGCAGCACGCGGCCGGTCTATGCCATCTGCTACCGCCGGCGGACCATGCGCTGGCTCAGCCTGTCGTACGGCGTCAAGGCGTATTACTACAAGGACTATACGGCCGAACAGCGCTATCCCCTGCAAGCCTTGCACGACTTCGTCAGTCAGGGCCTCCTGGAGCCGTCCGACCGCATAGCCTATCTCGGAGCTATCAACGGCACGGGCGCTACATTCCTGGAAATCAATGCCGTGCAGGCTATTCTCGATAACGGAGGCACTGTAGCCATCCAAAGCTGAAACATCCTATGGCCAACGTCCTCAACATAGAAAATCTGAGCAAGAGCTACGGCGACCGCATGCTCTTCGCCGACATTAATCTTGGTGTCGAGGCGGGGGAGAAGATAGGGATAGTGGCGCGCAACGGCACGGGCAAGAGCACCTTCCTGCGCATACTCGCGGGTCGTGAGGACTATGATTCGGGCCGTATAACCTTTGCGGGCTCGCTACGCGTGGCGTGGCTCGAGCAGACTCCGGAGTTCCGCCCCGGGGCAACGGTACTCGAGGCGGCTCTCGAGGGCGACGGACCTCTTGCGGAGACCGTGCGCCGGTATATCCGTGCGCTCGACCACGGAACGGCTGCCGAACAGGCTGCCGCCACGCAGCGCATGGATGCGGAGCATGCGTGGGACTATGAGGACCGCCTGCGCCAATTGCTGACACGCCTGGGCCTGACGGACATGAACGCACCCGTGGACAAGTTGTCCGGCGGCCAGCGCAAGCGCCTGGCCCTGGCGCGCGTGGTGATGCAGGAGGCGGATCTTATAATCCTCGACGAGCCTACCAACCACCTTGATATTCCCGTGATCGAATGGCTCGAGGGCTATCTGCGACGCGCCCGCGCCACGCTTATAATGGTGACGCACGACCGTTATTTTCTGGACCGCGTGTGCAACCGTATAGTCGAGATAGACAATGCGTCGTTCTATTCATACAACGGTAATTACGATTACTTCCTGCGGCGCCGCGCCGAGCGCATCGAGGCTATGGCCGCGGAGCTGGCGCGTGTGCGCAACACTCTGCGCCGCGAGCAGGAATGGATGAGCCGTCAGCCTCAGGCGCGTGCGGGCAAGGCTAAGTTCCGCATAGATTCGTTCTATGATCTGAAGGAGCGTTCGCGCGTGCGGCTCGAGGAGAAGAACGTATCGCTCGATGCCAAGTCGTCCTACATCGGGTCGAAGATTTTCGAGGCCCGCGACATCAGCAAACGCTTCGGCGACAAGGTGATACTCGACGGCTTCAGCTACACCTTCGCCCGGGGCGAGCACGTGGGGCTGATAGGGGCGAACGGAGTGGGCAAGAGCACCTTCATAAAGATGCTTCAGGGCCTTGTGGCGCAGGATTCGGGGAGCTGGAATGTGGGCGAGACCGTGCGGTTCGGCTACTACAGTCAGGACGGCATTTCCTTCAGCGCGGACAAGAAGGTGATAGACGCCGTGACGGAGCTTGCGGAGGATATTGCCCTCGAGGGGGGCGAGCATGTGGCGCCTATGCAGTATCTGCAGCGCTTCCTTTTCTCGCCTGCCGACCAGCAGAAGTATATAAGCACCCTCAGCGGCGGCGAGCGCTGCCGCCTGCATCTGGCCACCGTGCTGATGCGGAGGCCCAACTTCCTGATACTCGACGAGCCCACGAATGATCTCGACATCATCACGCTGGGAATTCTGGAGGAGTATCTCGCTGGCTTCAAGGGCTGCGTGATCGTGATAAGCCACGACCGTTTCTTCCTCGACACTATTGCTGACCATCTGTTCGTGATGGAAGGGGAGGGTGTGATAAAGGATTTTCCGGGCACCTACTCGGAGTATCGCGAATGGGCCGATGAGCGCGACCGTCTCGCAGCCGCCGAGCAGGCCTCGCGGCATGAAAAGACGGCGGAGAAGTCGCGTCCGCGCACGGAGCGTCCGGCGCGTATGAGTTTCAAGGAGCGCAAGGAGTTCGAGGCGCTGACGGAGCGGCTCGAAGTCCTGAATGCGGAGAAGAGTGCGCTCGAGGAGTATTTCAATGCCGGAGGCGGCGATGATATTCTGGAGAAAAGCGCGCGCTTCGAGGCCGTGAAGGAGGAGCTGGACGAGGCGGAGATGCGATGGCTGGAGCTGTCCGAGAAACAATAAGGCATATACATTGTTAACAACTATATCTCTCCCAAAACATAACTGTCATGAAAGGTCTAAAAATAGAACGTATACGGTCGCTCGAACAGCTGCTTCGCTGGCGAGCCGAGGTGATAAAGGACGTTTTCGGAGCTCCGGCATCCACGGAGCTTCTGAAGGCCAACGCCCGTTACTACGATTTTCATAATGCCGACGGCACACACGTGGCCTTCGAGGCTCAGCTTCCGGATAAGGACGGAAATCCCGAGGCTATAGGCTGCGGGGGTGTGTGCTTCTACGAGGAGCTGCCATCGCCGGACAATGCCAACGGCCGATGCGCCTACATCATGAACCTCTACGTGCGCGAGGCATGGCGCAACGAGGGTGTGGGCGGCGATATTCTGAAGGCTCTGGTGGATCTGGCGCGTTTCCGCGGCTGCGGACGCATCATGCTGGAGACTACGCCCATGGCCCGCAAGTTCTACAAGAACTATGGCTTCATAGACGCGGGCGACTATCTGGTGTATAAGCCTGAAAAGTAGTTTCAGCTCGTTCTCTTAAAAAAAAATCCGGCGGCGACTTGCACACGTGGTGTGGACAGGTCGTCGCCGGACGGTTTATGCGGGTCGGATGGTTAACGGCCGGTGTACTTCACTTTCTCGGCGATGCGCGTATTGAACTCGTCGGCTTTCATGAGCTCTTCGAGTGTGAGGTGCATGCGGTAGCGCCAGTAGTGACGCGGATTGGCCGGAACGTTGATCTGTTCGTCGCCGGGCTTCTCGCGGCGCAGGTTGCCGTCCATGCTCATCCAGTCCTGAAGAGGCAGGATGCAGAGCATCGAGGGCGACTGCAGATGCAGGTCGATTATCTTCTCGCAGATCCAGGGCTCGGCGAAGTAGGGAGCTGCGCCATGCTGATGGAGGACGTTGTTGTAGTAGTCCTGCGTCTTGTCGCGGTTTTCCTCCCACCATGCTCGGATGCCGCCCATGTCGTGGGTGGATGTGGTGCACACGCTGTAGTAGGGATAGTTCCACGTATTGCCGAAGGGCGTGGTGGGATCCTTGGGCATGCGCTGGATTTCGAGCGAGAGAATCTCGAGCTGCTGCATCACGGCGGGCACGCATGCGGGAATCATGCCGAGGTCTTCGGCACAGCAGAGCATGTTGGTGGCGTCGATGAGCGGGGGCAGCTTCCACATAGCCTTGCCATACCAGAAGTCGTTGTGACGTCGGTAGTAGAAGTCGTTGTAGAGGCGGTCGAAGCACCAGCGTTCGTAGTCGGTGAGCGAGCGGTATGTGTATGTGAACTGACCGGAGATGCGGGGATGGTACTTGCCCTTCTCGTAGGGATCCTCGATGAAGAGCACCTGATCCACGAGGCCGAGGAGGCCCTGGCACAGACGGGTGTTCTTGTCGTCCTTAGGCTGTGTGGCGAAGTAGTCGGCTATCTTGCGCTGTGTGTTGAATTCTTCCTTGAGCTTGTGGCGACCGTCGCCCACGGAGTACATGAAGCGATCGAGGGCCTCGCCCGTGTAGGGGCCGAAGAAGTCGCCTACGAAGTAGTCCATGATGTAGGGCGTGGTCTGCTTGTCGACGTCGATCCAGAAGTCGTAGTTGTAGCGGAGCTCGTCGGGGCTGTAGGGCAGGGCGGGGTTGAACACGCCGAGCAGACCATGCACGGCGTCCATTGGAATCTGCCATATGCGGAAGAAGCCCAGGACGTGGTCGATGCGGTATGCGTCGAAGTATTCGCTCATCTTGCGGAAGCGGTCCTTCCACCAGCTGAAGCCGTCCTTGTTCATCTCTTCCCAGTTGTATGTGGGGAAGCCCCAGTTCTGGCCGAGCACGGAGAAGTCATCCGGCGGCGCACCGGCCTGGCAGTCGAGGTTGAAGAGACGGGGGTTGACCCATGCGTCGACGCTCGTGCGCGAGATGCCGATGGGGATGTCGCCCTTGATGGCCACGGAGTGGGAGTTGGCGTAGGTCTTTACGTGGTGCATCTGCTTGTCGAGATGATACTGCAGATAGTATACGTAGTTGATCGCGTCGGGATTCTCCTTCACGAAGGCTTCCATCTTTTCAGGCGTGAACTCGGCATATTCGCCCCACTTGCTCATGTCGGGTGTGCCGAAGCGATCGCGCAGGGCGCAGAACATGGCGTAGGGTGTGAGCCAGTATGCGTTTTTCTTGAGGAAGCTGCGGAAGGCAGGGCTCTTCATGGTCTTTGCGCCTTCCTGTGCGAAGATTTCGCGGCAGAACTGATCCTTGGTGTGTGTGGCGCGCTCGTAGTCGACGGTCTCGAGTTCGTTGAGCTCGCGTGCCTGCCGGTCGAACCACGCCTGACGCTCCTTGTCCTCGAGTGTGCCGAGCTCGCTCAGACGCAGATACATGGGGTGGAGGGCAAAGGTGGAGTTGGCGTTGTAGGGATAGGAGTCGGTCCAGGTTCCGGTCATCGTCGTGTCGTTGATGGGCAGAATCTGGATGAAGGTCTGGCCTGTCTTCACGGCCCAGTCCACCATCTTCTTGAGGTCGTAGAAGTCGCCTACGCCGAAGTCTTCTTCGCTGCGGAGGGAGAACACGGGGATGGCCGTGCCTGCGCCCTTCCAGGGCGAGAGGGTGGATATGAAGCGCATGCCGCTGATGGTGAGGGCGCTGTCGGGGCCTGTGGCGTGGCGGAGCACGCGGTTGGCGCCGCCTTCCCATGCCACTACTTTGCCGTCCTTGTCGAGGATGAGAAATTTATATTCCGTGTCGGCGGTGATGGCGGGGCCGTCGATGGTGCATGTCCATTCGGGGAAGTTGGCATCGCTCATGGGGATGGCGTCTTCAGCCTTCCAGTTGCCCAGGGCAGGACCGGAACCGCTGACGGCCAGCACGCAGTCCTTCGGGACCATGGGGGCGCTCACACGCAGGGTGAGACCTCCGCGACGGGGCTCGACGGCGGCAGCGCGCTTGGAGCGCAGGCGGATGCAGTCGGTGAAAGCCGAGGAGTAGTAGGGCTTGTCCCAGGGCATGTCCTGCCAGCGGTCGTGGATACGGTAGTGGGGAATTTCAGCACCGGGGCGGAAGGTGTGCGCGGGGCCCCATTCGTTCTTTATCTCGCCGTTCTCGTGCTTGACGAAATAGCGGTATTCGAATTCGGGGGTGTCGGCGGGGACGTTGAGGCTCAAGGTCCACTTCGAGTCGTTGTGCAGTTCGAGCTTCGGAGCCTTGGCGAGATCGCCGCCGCCCAGGGCCGGGATTGAGCCGGTGATGTACACCGATTCGCCCCAGTTGGTGCGGTAGTCTACATGGAATGTCAGCTTCATATAGAGGTGGAAAATATGGTATTAGTATTTGTTTTTTGAATTTGAGGTAAAGTTAATGTAAAATCACGGAACTAACTTCAAATTAAAAAAATTTAACACGCTCCGCGGGCTAAAAAAAGAGATGCATCGCGGCGACCACGGTCGCCCGATGCATCTCTGTTGTTGTGTCAGTCAGGATGGTTTAGCGGATGTAAACCTTTGTGGCCTGTCGGCCCTGACGGCGGATGTAGATGCCGCCGTGCGGATTGGCCACACGGATGCCCTGCAGGTTGTAGTACTCGGGCTCGGATTCGTCGATGGTGATGTTGTCGATGCCGGAGAGCCGTACGTCCACAAACTGCGTGAGCTGATAGAATTCGGGGAAGACGGGATTTGTCATCACGCACATCACGTTGTCGAAATCCGAGAGGAAGGTCGTGACGCCTTTGTCGAGGGTGTATTCTTCGCCTTCGATGAGTTCTTCGCCGGCAAGCTCGTTGTTTTCGTCAAGGTAGGGCGAGTCGATGAACCAGCGGTAGACAGTCGGAGTTCCGTTGACCATGGCCTGGGAGGAAAGATCGACCTGTCCGTTGATGACTTCGATGTCCATGAGCGCCTGATTAGAGTATTGGTAGACATACCAATCGGGATTGGGTAAGGGCAGTGTGGCGAGCGTGAAGCGGTTGTTGTTGATCTTTATTTCGCGGAGCGATTTCAACATGCTTAGATCGAGAGCCGAGAGTCGGTTGTCGATGAGAGTGAGCTGTATCAGCGAGGGAAGGCGGGAAAGATCGAGGCTCTCCAGATCGTTGCATCCGAGGTCGAGATTCCAGAGAACGGGATTGTCAAGTTTCACCTCGGTGAGGTTCGAGTTGGCAATCACTGCACTCTGAAGCTTTTTGCACATGGATATGTCGGCTTTGCCGAGGCCTTCGCTCTGGATGGATAGCATTCGGAGTTCGGGGTAGTTCTTAAGGAAGTCGACATCCGGCAAGGAGCAGTAGTTGAGGGCGAGCTCTTGAAGTGAGGGGCTGACGGGAAGCTTGAGATCGGCGAAGCGGATCCGGGAGTCATACACCATGAAGGAGATGAGACTCTTCATCATCGAGCCGTCAAGCTGAGTCATTTCTATGTCGCTGATGGAGAATACGGATACTCCGTCGTCCTCGCCGTAGGAGTAGCATTTGGCCTGTTTGCCGCCCATTACATCACCTTCGAAGATGGTATATTGTCCGGTAGCTTCGAGAATGCACTGTACCATATCGCCTTCGCCGGTCCAGTCTACGTAGACGGCTGTGCCCTTTGTGTGGCCGGCGAGGATAAGTGTACACTTACCGTCGTTTTTGGGCGTGAATGTGGCGAATACGTGGGTGGGCATGGGTGCGGTCTCGACTATGCTCGTGCGCATGATGTTCTCGCCGGCGAAGTCGGGGAAGGCTGCGTTCGAGAGCGTGCAGTAGACCTTGCCCAGATCGGGATTTGTGAAGAAGAATCGGCCGTTGTTCTCGCGGATATTGCCTTCGGCCACGGGGGTGTTCGTGTCGGCCATATACCAGGTGAAGACGGTGTTTCCGGCGTCGGTGTCAAAGAGGTAGTGGTAGAGGCTCACGACGGGAGCTTTCTCGGGCTGTTCGATGACTTGCTGGGGGGCATACACATAGTTGTCTATGCATCCCACGGCCGGAAGATTTGCGAAGGTCATCCGGTTCATGCTCAGGTCAAGGCTCTTGAGTGGCAGATAGGGGAGCAGGGTGATGGATGTGAGCATATTGCCGGAGACATCGAGGGTCTCGATGGCCTCGAGGTCGCGGAGGTCAATCTCTGAGAGCTTGTTGCCGCTGACGTTCAATGTCTTCACGGCGTTCATCTTCTCCGTGATCACACTTTCAAGCAGGTTGTGCGAGTAGTCTACGTCGATGAGGGAATAGGGATTGGGATTGGTGATGGCGGTGAGCTTGTTGTTGGAGAGATTGAGGGTGCGAATATTCTTGTTGTACGAACCGATGACTTCGGTAAGGTCAATCTCGGAGAGGTTGTTGCCGGAGAGGTTGAGGGTGCTTAGGCAGCGGTTCCAGGCAAGGTCAATGGTGCCGAGTCCGCAGTTTGTGATGCTGAGCACCTGCATGGCGCGGGCCATTTGCGTGTCCACGGAAATGAGGCGCTGATTGTCGATGCCGAGTGCCGTCAGCTGTTCGCCCTCGGGCATGTAGATGGTGATGGTGTTGTTGCCGCCGGTGGGTTTCGATGCGTTCACGTTGGCTGTGGCGGGCAGAAGATTGCTCGTGGCCGTGAATTCCTGGAGCGTGCCGTTGCCGAAGTCTACATAGAATTTGCGGGGAGCGGCTTCAGTGGCGCCGGCAAGACCCACGGAGAGGCTGTAATTGCGCACGGTGGGGCTATACTTGAGCGACATCGTGGCCGAGGGCTTGTCTAAATCGGCGGCGTTCTTTACAAGGAATTTCGATGTGGTCATGTCGTACTCGGGCAGTGCGGAGTTCGAGAAGCGCACGAACACGCTGTCGGTCTGTTCGGTCAGGAGGGTGAGTTTGCCGTTGTTCCACTTGTAGTGGCTATCGTCGAGCATCTCGGGATTGGAGGGATTCTCCTCTTTGTAAATATAGAGGGCGGCCAGAGTGGTGGATTCCGGACGGTTCACCTTATCGGAAAAGTCAAGCTCTGTGCCTACGGCGTACTTCTTTTCCAGGGGGAAGGGATTCTGGACGTAGATGTAGGATGTGAATGTGGAACGATCGGCCGGGAGCGTCACGAAGTTCATATTGTTGTATGCCACGTCCAGGTCGAAAAGGTCAGGATTGGAGTCGATATTCAGCGTGCTAAGCTCGTTGTGGGCTGCGCTGAACGTCTGCAGATAGGGGAGCTTGCTGAGGTCTACGGACTGCAGGCTGTTGCCGGCTACGAACAGGCGCACGAGATTCGGCAGCTTGCTCAGGTCGAGCTGACTGATCTTGTAGTTGTTGTTGTAAGCCCCGTTGTGCGAGCAGTAGAGCTCCGTAAGGTATGGATTATGGCTCAGGTCGAGTTCCGAGACCTTGGTGTCCGAGACGTTCAGGATCATCAGGCTCGGGTTCTTGCTGGTGTCGATGCTCGAAATGCTCGTGCCGTCGGCCGAGAGTTGGATCAGCTTGGGGCAGCCCGTGGGATCGAGAGTAGTGATCGAGGGCGTGGAGAATGCCGAGAAGGAGCGCAGATCGGGGTAGTCCGAGATGTTGAATGAGGGGGCGACATTGCCAACCATATTCATCATCAGTATGGCCAGATAAGGCTTGTCGGAACCGACAACGAGCGGGCTCTTCGACATAGGATTATCGTCGAGATACAATGCTTCGAGCTTCTTCATGTGGCTGAGGTCGAGGCTCTCGAGTTCGTTGTGACACAGGTTCAGCACCTGGAGCTCGGTCATGTTGGGCCACTTGAACTCGGAGATGTAGCACCCTTCGAAGTCGAGATAGTCGATCAGGGATGCATCGCCGTATATACGCACGATGCCGTCCTGATTCACCTGACAAGACACAGTTGTGGCGTCGATGCTGCCGGTCTCGGTATTGAAAACGGCCTGTCCGACTTCCACTTCCACAGGTCCGAAGCCGCAGTCTACGTCGATATACGTGTCTACCTTGGCTCCGATCAGAAAGTGAAATGCATTCATATCGCCGTTGAGGTCATAGAGGTTAGTGTGGAACTCTATGATCGGCTCTTCTCCTGCTGACTGTGCGTTGGCCGCCATGGACGGGCCGAACAAGGCCAGTCCGATAGCGCCTACGCATGCGAGTAGTTTATTCATTGCAATGAGCTGTGTTTATGGTTGATGTTTATTTGTCTTACTTTACGAGCACGCGCACGGCGGGAGCTCCCGAGCCGTCCACCTGCAGCAGATATACGCCGGGCTGCATGGCCGAGGCATCGATATGGGCCTCGCCGTCGACCGAACGGTACTTGCCTGCAACAGTACCGGATACGTTGAATAGCGTGGCCGTGAAGTCTTCACTTCCATCCAGAGTCACTTTAAAGCTGCGGTGGCCCGTGGCCGTGACGGCGGGCTTGCGGCCTGCGTCGGCGATAACGTTGCCCACACCTGCACCGGCGCGGGCCAGCACCTCCTTGAGGCCTGCGTATGCATCGAATTTGCCGGCACCGGCCTGTACGGGGATTGCATGGTTCTCGACGGCCTCATCGCGCACAGCGGTTTTCTTGATGATGTCGAGCACGGCCTTGTAGTCGAGCGTAGGATCGGCTTCCATCCACAGGGCTATTGAGCCGGTGACCAGTGGGGTGGACATGGATGTGCCCACGCACTGATGCCAGCTGTACTTGCGGCCGTTGGATTCTACGGTGGCCTGGCGTTCGTCGTCGCCGGCACGGTAGTAGTCAAGATAATATTCGTTACTGGAGGAGATGACGGTTGCTCCGGGGGCTACAACCGTCGGGAGCGTGCGGCCGTCGTAGAGAGTGCCATAGCTCGAGAAGTCGGAGATCGCGCCGTATTTGAACAGGTTCTGATAGCCGTATATGCCGCCGTCCATGCTTGCCCATTCGTCGCGTGTATTGTACGAGCCCACAACCACATAATTGTGTCCGCAGGCAACGTCGGATATTGTTCCGTCCGTGCTTCCGTTTTCGAAGTTGGCAAGTCCGTAGTTACTGAGATTGTTGAACGCACCGTCGCAGAACACGTCAATACGCTGGCCGGGTGCACCTTTCACGAGAAAACCTATCACATAACGGCCCTCCGGGTTATTGGTCGGATTGTCCCAGCACATGCAGTCTACGACGGCATAGCTGCGGTTGTTCTGGGTGTCCAGTTCCGAAGCGATGCCGATATAGCCTTCGAACCACTTCCCGAACTGCGGATCCACAATATCGCCGTCCGAGCCCTGATAGGATGAGCTCGACACCCAGTATTTGCTCTGCGTGTTGCCGTCCTCGGCCCCGCTTAGCGAGCCGCGCCAGGCTGTGTTGCCGTTGCGGTTCATGTTCACGGCTACGACCTGCACTTCAAAGGGACGGCTGTCGCTGCTGTAGATATACACCTGTGCGTAGCGCAGATTGGGGTAGTTTGGCATTGCCGTGGTCGGCTCCAGCAGAGTCTGCAGTGTGGTCGACTCCTCGCTTAAGGTCTTGTTCATAGCAATGGGCAGATCACCTTCGTTGCCGGCCGATACGCAGAATACCACGCGGTCCATCTCCGACGCCATGTCGAGATATTGGCAGATGATGCTGCTGCCGTCATGCGGACCCACGTTCGAGCCCAGAGAGAGATTGATGACCGAGGGTTTCTGTTCCTCCCACGCGTAGTTGAGTATATCCTCGATGCCCATAGCGATGAAATAATCCGACAGCGAGCCGGCCGCCATGGCTATATCCGAGCCGTAGGCCACTCCGTAATAAGGGTTGGCCGTTTCCTTGATTTCTCCCAGATGGTTTTTCGTGGGAAATGCCACCTTGGCCATGCCGCGATACCCCCCGGCCATTATGCCGGTAGTATGCGTGCCGTGGAAAGTGCCGGCATCGTCAGTTTCGAAAGTGGCGATTTTGTCGCCGGTGTAAATGTCCTGGAATACCTGTCCGCTCGAAGTCGCGCGGAAGTTCGTGATCTGCGCCACGCGGGTCCGGCCGTTTTCGTCAAGGAAATTGATGTGATTCGGGTCGAATCCGCCATCAACGATGCCGCAAACCACACCTTTGCCCGTGTAGCTCTGCGGCAGGTCGAGGCCGCTGTGGATTTTATCAATACCGCTCACTTCGCGTGCTATGTCCAGCTTGGCGCTCACGGGGCGCTCCATGCGGATGCTCTTTACTTCCGGGATAGCCTCGATGGCTTCGAGCGCAGTTTCCGGAAATTCGACCATGAGCATATTGCCGCGTCCGCCTGTCACGTTCGCCCCCGCGGCCATCAGCGCCTCTTTTGCTGCTTCAGGATCGGCGACGGTGACGAAAGCGCGGATGCTCTTTTCAGCTGCATGCGCGCGCTGACGGGCCTTGGCTGCGCCGTGCTTGCCGTCCTTGATGAATTCGACGGGTGCGTTTCCTGCGCGCAGCCGCGCGCGGCTGCCGGCATCGAGCTTGTTCTGCGCTCCTGCACCGAGCGCCAGTCCCGCTGCGAGAGATAAGAGAATGATACGTTTCATATTCTCGTACAATCGATTGTTGCTGTGTTTATTATGAATGGGAATAGACTTTGGAAGTATGAAAAACCCATTTTCCCCGCGGGCTTGGGCACGCCGGGGAAAACGGATCTTTCATTTCATTGCTATCAGTTGCGCACCTTGAGGCCGCCGCTGATGTAGGTGCCCTTGGGCAGCTTGTTCAGTTCGGATGCTTTGCCCACGCGGATACCCTGCAGGTTGTAGACTGCGGCATCGCCTTCTGCGGAAACTTCAGCGGCATTGATGCCGGAGATGTCGCTCTTGGTGATGCTGAGGTTGGTATCCTTGGTCACGGCGATTACGAATTTGCCCTCTGCGTTGGGGTTGCATTCCTGATCACCGTCCTTTACAACGATCGTGGAGCGGCTCTCCGACGATACGCGTGCCACGGGGCTTTCCTCAGCCACGGGCTCGATGACAACTTCCGTGCCGTGAAGCACCGTGTGAGCCATGGGATTCTCGATGCGCATGCTGTGGTCGTGATGGATAGTCACGTTCACGTCGTCGGCGATATCGTAAGTAACGTTGTAGCTCGAAGGCTCCGTGTGGAACATCTTGATAACATCTCCGTCGTTGATTTCCGTGTCCTCGCTCATGGCGCCGCCGCTAAGCGTTATGGCCTGATCGTTATGGTAGGCATACAGTGAAGGATAGCCGCCGAGGCAGAAGGGCAGATCGAAGTCCGCGAACTTGATGAAGTTGTATCCTTCCGACAGATACGGGCTCTGCTGGTTGGAATACATCATGCGGATGTCGTAGTTGTTGTTCGAGAGCGTGAAACTGCAGTACGACCAGCGGCCGTCGCTGTTGTCGGGCTGAACATAAAGCGTCAGCGTCTTTTCGCGCTTGAGTTCCGTAACACTTGCAAAGATAGTCATATCACGGGTGATCGTGTTGGAATACGAGGTGCTGAGCTGATTGCCGTTGTCGTCCACGAGCTCATCGAGCACATATCCGTCCGCAGCCTTTACGGTAAGATAATTGTAGGTCGAGGGAATCTCGAACACTGTTTCCTCGCCGGTGAGCTCTATGCGTTCATCCTCGTTGTAGCCGTATCCGTTGTAGACTCTCAGGCCCTCGGGACAATCCGTGATGAGTGTCACCAAATAGGGCTGGGGCTTGGATGCGTTCACCGTGAATACCTTCGGCTCCTTGTCCAGCACGAGGAGTTCGTAGAAGGGAGCGTACGAATTCAGATAGATGGATTCAGAACCCAACTTGACATCGATATTGTCATACTTGGAATTATTGAAACTGATCATCATCGAGCTGCCAAGCTTCACAGGGATATTTTCCGGCTCCCAGTCCTGAAGATATTGGTTGTTGATAGTTATACTGTTGATAATATCCTTACCCACGCCCTCGCCTAAAACGAAGCTCACTGGAGCCGTCTCATCGGGGAAGTCCGTCACGATGTCCACAACCGAACCGTCGACGGCATTGAAGTAGAAATAGTTGCCGCTGCGGCTGACGGGATTTCCATCCAGCGAAACGGAATAGATGTAGTTGTTGTACGCCGTATGCTCCACGCAATATTCCGATTCAGTCTCAGGATCGAAGCGTACAACCGTCGAAGCCTCCGAGAGAGGAATTTCCTCGTAACCTCTGGTCAGCTTCACGACATAGGGGCTGCCATCCACATTCACGGTCATGCTCGCTGTGCGGCTTTCGAGCAGGCTTGTCAGATGCACGGTTACGGTAATGTCCGAAACAATCGAGCCACAATAGATAGAGATGCTGCCCGAGTAGTCGGGAGTCCACGTCGTGCCGTTAGATCCGACAGCTTCCTTGATTTTATAATCCGGGCTGTTGGTCCTGATCGATACCGATGCATACTGACTAACCAGGGGGAACACGAATTTGCCGTCGGAAGGATAGCACGTATTGTAGTTGTACGACACCGAGATTGCATCAATATTATCACACAGCACGGTCATCTTAGCCGTCTGCTTCTCCTCGACCTTCAGTATCAGGTTGGCACCGTTGTCGACATTCGAAGCGCTGAACGTGATGTTGTTCGTAGGATAGCTCGTGTAAGGGGCGATCTCGCGACCCGTAGCGGAATCCGTGAGGCTCGCGAACAAATAGAAATCCGACATCGGATTGATGTCGAGCGTGCTCGAGTCATCGGCATTTATCGAGCACACACCATCCGTGAAATACGAATATGTGTAAGTGGACGTATTTATCACATATGCCATGTTTTCAGAGGATACGCCCTCCGGCAAATCTAACGTTATCTTGAAACTCTTGGCCTGCGACGTAAACGACAGCATGGCCACAAGTATCAGTGTGAAGAGTGTGTAAAACTTTCTCATAAAACTTGTGTGTATTGGAAATGTATAATGAATGATTAGCTTTATTTTATTTCAAAATCTGGTTGGATATATTCTAACGTCTTGTAAAACGGGTGCAAGTTACTAAAAATTCATGCCTTTTCCAAATTTTTACACTTCTTTCGACACCTGTATAATGTGTATCTTCATTTTTTTAATGCTTTTTCGTTAAAATTCTTCAAGTTTGTTGCTCTAATCTTCCGCTATTGTGGTTAAAAAGTCTTCATGCCAGAACTTACATTGCCCATTGGTGTTATATTTGCAAAGACAATTTCTAAACCTGTATAATTTTATATCGTATGAACGTTTCAAAGCTATTTGTTTCCGCAATGCTGTTTATTTCATCGACCGTTTCCGCTCAGAACGTCGAGATGCTGAAATACGGCGACTTCGAAAATTGGATTTCACGCCCGATCAAGGAATCAGGCATCATAGGTGGAAAGACCAAGACGATTTACGAGATTGGTCCTAACGCCACAATTCCGGGCGACAAACCTTATACCAATGCCGGCGGCTCGCAGTGGGCCACTTCCAATGTGCTTGCCAAGGTAATGGGCATCACAAAGACTTCCAACGCCGTCTATCCCGACGATCGAGCCCCCGGCAATCGATGTGCCAAGCTTACATCGCGTATCGAACAGTGCAAGGCCGCAGGCATGGTGAACATCGATGTCATGGTGGCCGGCTCCATTTTCCTCGGAAAAATGCTCGAGCCCGTAAAGAACACCAAGAATCCATACTCCAAAATGGAGATGGGAGTGCCCTTCACAAAGCGCCCGAAAGCCCTCCGCTACGACTATAAGCTTAGCATCCCCGCAGGTGCAGGCCGCGTATATTCCTCCGGGTTCGGAGCCAAGAAGGAAATGCCCGGCGCCGACAAGGCCGAAGTTCTCGTATTTCTCCAGCGACGCTGGGAGGATGCGGACGGCAACATATATGCCAAGCGTGTCGGCACAGGCCGCGAACTTCTCGGCCGCTCCACAAATGGCTGGGTGAACAATCACAACCTGAAGATCAACTACGGCGACATCACCTCCATGCCGGGCTACAAGTCATTCATGGGCCTGATTCCCGAAGCCAAGAGCTACTATGCCCGCAATTCCAAGGGCAAGATGGTGCCCGTTAAGGAAGTAGGCTGGGACGACGCCGATGCCACCCCCACACATGTCATTCTCATGATGAGCAGCGGTTCCGGCGAACCCTACACCGGAACTCCCGACATGACCTTCTGGGTCGATAACGTAGGCTTTGTCTATTAAGCCCCCCGGACGCTCATAGCAGCACTTGCTATATCTGAAAATTTTTCATAACTTTGTGTCGGATGCCCCCTATGTCGGCGGGCGTCCGCCTTTTTTCATGAGCATACGCCCCCGCAGCATAGCCATAGCGATTATCGCATTCACGGGTGTGGCGATTTTCACATTCGCCGCATGGCGTGTGCTTATGCCCCGTACACCCCATGTCGATCCCGATCGCGACGATTATCCTTTGATAGGTATCGACATCTCCGCCCACAACGGCCCCGTGGATTTCAAGAAGGCACGGCGAGAAGGCCATGTCTCCTTCGCATACCTTAAGGCTACCGAAGGCGCCGACTTCCGCGACACGACCTTCGCCGCCAATTTCGATGCCGCCCGCGAGGCAGGCATCTTCGTCGGGCCATATCATTTCTTTCGTTTCGACACGGATGGAGTCGAGCAGGCCCGCAACCTTATTTCCACGCTTAATGGTCGCATTATCGACCTCCCTGTGGCTATAGATCTTGAAGAGTGGGGCAATCCCGCACAGGTCCCGACCGAAGTCATCATTGCACGCCTCGAAGCTATGCGCGGACATCTGGCTGCTGCAGGCATCCCGTCGATGGTGTATACCAACAAGTCCGGCTACTCGCGATTTCTCCACCGGCGTCTTCCGCGCACCGACCTCTGGATATGCTCCTTTACAAATCCGCCTATCTCCGCATCGGTGCCCTGGCGCCTCTGGCAGCATAGTCATATAGGCCACATTCCCGGCATCCGCGGCCGCGTGGACCTCAATACATTCAACGGCGACTCAACAGCCTTCCGCGCCTGGCTACGCACATTGTAGATAGCTCAGCCCTTGATTTTTCAAGAGAAATAGCTATCTTTGCGGATTATAGCATACGAATTACATTATCCAAATAACATGTCGGAAAAAGAAAAATTTGCAGCCTTGGTAGATGCGCTTTCGAAGAAAGCTGCAGAAATATTGCCCAAGGGATCGCAAGTGGCTCTATACGGGTCGCGTACGCGTGGCGATGCACGCCCTGTTTCCGACTGGGATGTTCACATTCTTGTGCCCGGAGAAGAAAAACTTCCTCTTGACCTTTGGGATAAATATGCATGGCCATTGGAAGAGGTTGGCTGGGCTTTTGATGCCTTTGTCTCGCCGCGGCTATACTCATTCGCCGGATGGTTGAAACGCAGTTTCCTCCCTTTCTATAAAAATGTCGAGCAAGACAAGATTATAATTTTCCAAAATTAAAGTCATGACTCTCAATTCCGAAGAAAGAGCTTCCATCGTATCGGATCGAAGAGATTATCGGCGGAACAGTAGTCTGATACTATTATTTTTCTGAAATACGGATACCAATACACGGCACGCAGCATGGAAAGACTTATCTTTCATGCTGCGTGCCGTGTATTGGTTGAAGTGCTGTTTTAAAGAATCAGCATTGCGTCGCCGTAGGCGCCGAAGCGATACTTGTTGGCCACGGCCTCCTCGTAGGCCTTCATCACGAGATCATAGCCGCCGAAAGCAGCCACCATCATCAGCATCGTCGAGTAGGGGATGTGGAAGTTGGTCAGCAGCGAGGTGCACACGTTGAAGTCGTAGGGAGGGAAAATGAACTTGTTCGTCCATCCCGAATACGTCTTCATGTGTCCGCCCATGCTCTCCGCAGTCGAAATGGCGCGGAGCACCGATGTGCCCACCGCACACACCTGACGGTTGTGGTCCTTGGCGTCGTTAACCGTCTTCACCAGCTCCGGACTCGCCTCCATCTGTTCGGAGTCCATGCGGTGCTTGGTCAAATCCTCCACGTCGATTTCGCGGAACACGCCCAGACCGCTATGGATAGTTATCTTGGCACGCTTGATGCCCTTGATTTCGAGGCGCGTAAGCAGTTCGCGCGAGAAGTGCAGGCCTGCACCGGGAGCCACTACCGCACCTTCTACCTCGGCAAATATACACTGATAGTCCTCCAGATCGCGGGGCTCCGGCTCGCGCTTGATGTAAGGCGGCAGAGGCGTATGCCCCAGAGCGTAGAGCGCCTCCTTGAACTCGTCGTGCGGACCGTCGTAGAGAAAGCGCAGTGTGCGGCCGCGGGAAGTGGTGTTGTCTATCACCTCGGCCACGAGCGAATCGTCATCGCCGAAGTAGAGCTTGTTGCCGATGCGGATCTTGCGGGCCGGCTCCACCAGCACATCCCAGAATTTGTTCTCGGCACTGAGCTCGCGAAGAAGAAACACTTCGATGCGGGCTCCGGTTTTTTCCTTATTGCCGTAGAGAAGCGCAGGAAAAACGCGCGTGTTATTGAATACCATTACGTCGTCTTCTTCATAGAAATCAAGGATTTCCGTGAAGACATGGTGACTTATTTCTCCCGTCTTGCGGTTCACGACCATAAGGCGGGCCTGGTCGCGCGCTGCAACCGGGTGTTCAGCAATCAGCTCGTAGGGAAGGTCGAAGTTGAATTGTGATAATTTCATTTCTTGGTTTATGGTAATGGTAAGTTTTAGTTTTCAGGCATTTCGATGTCTACACACCGGATAAGTTCCACGATTTGATCCATGTTCAGGCAGTCCTCCACGCGCACATCGCCTACCCGCGTGCGCCTCAGCGCGGAAAGATGCGCTCCCGAGCCCAAGGCTGCCCCGATGTCGCGGGCAAGGGCGCGGATATATGTTCCCTTGCTGCATACAACGCGGATTTTTATCTCCTGCGGGCTGAATTCCAGCAGTTCTATTTCGTCTATTACAAGTGTCTTGGGTTTCAGATCCACCTCTTCGCCCTTGCGTGCCAGGTCATAGGCGCGTTTCCCGTCGATCTTGCAAGCCGAGTAAGCCGGAGGCACCTGCTCGATGCGTCCCTTGAACTTATTCAGCGTTTCCTCCACCAGCTCGCGGCTGATGTGCTCGGTAGGGTAGGTGGCGTCGATTTCCGTCTCGAGATCAAAGGAAGGCGTGGTTGCGCCCAAGGCCAGGGTTGCAACATACTCCTTCACTCCGCTTTGGAGTTCCTCGATTCGCTTTGTGGCCTTGCCCGTGCACACAAGCATCACGCCGGTAGCTAAGGGATCAAGCGTGCCCGCATGGCCCACCTTTAGCTTGCGCACGTGCATGCGGCGCGTAAGTGCCGAGCGCACGCGCTTCACCGTGTCGAACGATGTCCACTCCAGTGGCTTGTCGATATACAGGACTGTTCCGTCGATGAAGTTCATGCCGGGCTCAGATTACACCGTAGTTCTTGAGAATGCAGATCGCTCCCACGATAGCGCAGTACACGGCAAACCATACGAGCTTGCCTTTACGCACTATGGCGAGCATCCATTTGCAGGCAATGCAGCCCACGACGAAAGCGGCGATAAATCCGACGAGCAAAGGTGCCCAGCCGATGCTTGCCTCCCCGGCGGCCTCGCCCCCGAGGATATCCTTCATCTGCAGGAGAGCCTCGCCCAGGATGGGGATTATCACCATCAGGAAGGAAAATTTGGCCACCTGCTCGCGTTTGTCGCCCAGCAGGATACCGGTTGCGATCGTCGTGCCCGAGCGCGAAAGGCCCGGAAGGATGGCCACGGACTGCGCCAGACCGATGATGAAAGCGTCCTTATAGCTGATGTCGCGGGGCTGATAGGGCTTTGCTCCGGGGCGCGCCTCCTCGAGCGGACGCGTGCGGAAGTAGTAGGAGAAGCACAGCAGGGCGGCCGTAAGAAGCAGACACCAGCCCACGACCTTGAGCCCTTGCCCGAAGAGATAGGCCTCGATGGCGTCCTTGAAGCAGAGGCCCACGATCAGGATGGGAATACATGATACAAGTATCTTGCACACATAGTAGAAGTTGCTGTCCTTGCGGATCGTGAAGAAGCTCACGATCATGGGCCAGAGTTCCTTCCAGAGCACAACGATGGTGCTCAGAACCGTGGCTGCATGCAGAATGGTGTCGAATTCAAGGCTTTCCGCGCCGTCGAGCTTCATGCCCAGAATCTGACGGAATATTTCCAGATGGCCCGAAGAACTGATGGGCAGGTACTCGGCAAGTCCTTGCACGATGCCGAGAATCAAGGCGGTGATGATATCCATTACTTTTCAGCTGGTATATTGGTTTTGCGGCCGAAGGGACAGATGATGGCTATAGCCATGCCCACGAAGCCTAAGAATGCGATGAACGGGCCCACGACTATGCGGCGCGTGCTGAAGATGTCGGGATTGAAGTTGCCGTCCGTGCCGTTGGCGCTTCCCAGCATCAGCAGGAAACCCAGCACGATCATCGCGCCGGCAATGCCCATTGCTATGAAATTCTTGCGCCCTAAGGGCTTGTCCGTCGACGATTCGCGGCGGAGATTCTCTTTTTCTTTTTTCATTTCAGAAACATTTCGTCATACGACTGCCGCAGCTGTCGTGTCGTTGCAAATAGCGATGCGACAGCGCATACGGCCACACCCGTGAGCACCGTCCCTGCAAGCACCCACACCATGACGGGAAGCCATGGCAAGGCGCTCGCGGCCATGGGCTCCGCTTCTCCCGCCCATACGCGCACACCGGCAAGCACCGCGCATGACAGCAGGCCGGCGATAAGGCCGTTGCGACAGCCTGCAAGCACGAAAGGCCTGCGGATGAAGCCGGCTGTGGCTCCGACAAGACGCATGGTGTGTATGATGAAGCGGCGCGAATAGATCGCGAGGCTAACGGTGTTGTTTATCAGAACAAAAGATATGAACAGAAGCACGCCGGCCACAATCAGAAGCACGCCCGACACGCGTCGGAATGTCGTGTCCACATTCTTGATTACATCGGCCTCCGTGATGATTTCTTCGACGTCTGCCAGTGCCTTCAGCTTCGTGCCTATAAGGTCAATGCTGTCGCCGTTGGCATAGCCCGGACGGACCTTTACATCGAACTCGCTGCAGAAAGGATTGATTTCCACAAGCTCCGATATGTCCTCGCCCAGCATCGCGCTTTCGCCCGCAAGTATATCTTCGGCCGAAGAATATACGTAGTGCTCCACATAGCGGGCGCTCCCGAGCGCTTTCTTCACATTGTTTATGCTCGATTCGGGCGCGTCACGGTGCATCCTGACTATAAATCCTATGTTGCGGCGCACATCGTCTGTAAGCGCACGGCCTGTAAGGCCCGTCAGCGCGACGAGTCCTAACAAGAGCAATACCAGCGTGACACTTACTATCGAAGTCAGCTGCGAACCAAAGGTGGAAATGTGCTTGGAGCGGACCGGTTTCATTGCGTGGCGCTTATAGCGCGTTTATTTTCTGAAAGGTATTTGCTAAATTCTTGCAAATTTAGCTATTATCGGTGCGAAATGCAAATTTTTGGCGTTAAACAAACTGAAATCCTTGCGCCCCGCTGGGCTCCTCCCCCTTGATTTCCGCTACAAAAGCGATGCCGTATTCCGGTGGATTCAGGCGCAGTGTCCCCCCGGTGAGCCGTCCTCCGCTATGCCCGGCGCTGTAGTGGCGTCCGGTAGCATTGTTTTCCAGCCTGAATATTCCGCAAGCTCCCTCGGCGCAGTATCTGTCGTGAAATCTTCGGGCCACGTGCCCCATGGTCATACGCAGGTTCAGCTCCACGGACCCCGCTATTGAGCCGTCCGAAAGAATCATCATATCCACGCCCATTGGCCCTTCATAGTCAGTCCCGATCATCGTTTCGAGTATCCTCCGCTGGGCCTCGGCAATGTCGTCGAGCTTGGCGCACACACCCTGAAACCGATTTTCGAGCATCGCCCGCAGCTGACTTTCCTGCGCAAGGGCATTGCCTGCATAGTCCCCGTTGGCTTCCGTGGCGAAGAGCGAGAGTCCGGCGTAACTCACTCGCCCCGCCTTGGCCTCGAAAAGATGCGCCAGGTCCACAGCCTTGTTGCGGTGGAAAGGTTCTGCTGTCAGGAATCCATAGCGGCGTATCGCCCCGGCCACACCCTGCTCCCTCATTGCAAAATCCTGCATCCCGCATATGCGTATCTGCCCTCGACCGCTCGACGACCATGGGAGTTTCAACAGCACGTCGCCGTGCTCCCGGCTGTATCTAAGCGCCTCCTCTGTATTGTTCACCCTCTGTGCCGCCCACTCCTCGGGCTGAAGTCCCTCATGCGCAAGCTGCGCCCCTATGCGGCAGGCGCTTTCCCGGCTCGAGAGCTCGCGTATGCGCGCCAGCGAAGCATCGTCCGGCAGCTTCTCAGCATCGAATCCCATCATCCGGAAGCTGCGCCGGGCGGCTTTCGACCATCCCCAAGGCTTTGGCCGCAGATCAGCAGGATTGTGGTCCCACGGGCTCACACCGGGCCCGAATGCATCGAGCATGCTTCGAAGCCATGCGGCGTTCACGCCTTCGCTCGCAAACACGTCCCCCTTCTCCCCATACCACATCGGAAGAGTGCTGCCGGACCGGGCAAGAGCCGATGCCGCCGGCGGAGCGGTGTAGTTCTCGAGGTTGAGCCCTAAGGCAAGGTCGTTTTCTGGGTTGAACAGATGTAGATTCATATTCCGGTACTTTCACTCGTGCATTGGGCGGTGAATAATGAAGAAGGCGAACCGTCGCCTCTCGGGTCATGGTTCGCCTCTTTGTTTCTGCTGTGCATCCCGCAGGGGTCAGGGGATTGTCTCGTAATAAGGAATGTCCACCAGACGCACGTTGAACTGAAGGTTCGAGTAGGGCGTGATGGTGCCGATTACTTGCGAGCCGTAGCCAAGGCCGTAAGGCACGATGAACTCGGCCGTATCGCCGCAGCGCATGTCCATTACGCCTATCGCGAAGCCCTGGACGTTAGCCGACACCTGGCTGCGGTAGACGCCCTTGAGGCCCGTCTGCGAGAGGTTGGTCGACGAGTCAAGTCCGGCGCCGTTGCAGTCGTGGAGCACATAGCGTGTATCCGTGTAGCTCGTGTAGAGGGGCGAGAGATTGCCCTCGGTTTCGGCGCGGTCGTTGAAGTAGTGGATCAGCACGAAGGTCGCGGGATTCCAGCTCGGGATTATCACCTTGTAGTAAGGCGTGCCGTCGGGATTCGTGCGACTCTGCATTTCCTCAAGCCACTCGTTGTTCAGCTCGCGCCAGTCCTTATACTTGTCCCAGGTCGTCTGCTCGTCGTTGTTGCACGACGTCCAGCCGGCTCCGAGGCACGTCAACAGGACTATGGCTATAAGTAGTTTCTTCATCGTTTAGAACTGTACTTTCGGAGCGTGGGCTGCTTCCGGATCTGCTTTGAACTGGGCGCGGCTGTCGTAGCCGAAGATGCCGGCCCAGATGTTGGCGGGAAAGCTCTTTACGCTTATGTTGTAAGTCTTCACGGCTTCCGTGTAGCGTTCGCGCTCGGTGGCGATACGGTTTTCCGTCCCTTCCAGCTGCACCATCAGGTCATTGAATTGCTCGTTAGCCTTCAGGTCGGGATAGGCCTCGCGCACGGCGTTCACGTAGATGCTCAGCGCGCGCTGCAGGCTCTGCTGGCTTTCGGAGAAGTTGTCGAGCTGTTCCTGCGTGGGCAGTGTCGTGGCCTCGGCATTGTTCTCGGCTGCGCGGTTATAGGCCTCTGTGAGGCCTGCACGTGCCTGAGTCACCTTCTCGAATGTCTCGCTTTCGTGCTGGGCGTAGCCCTTTACGGTCTCCACGAGGTTGGGGATCAGGTCCAGGCGGCGCTGATATTGGTTTTCAACCTGGCTCCATGTCTGCTCGACACTCTGGTCCAGCGACACGAATTTGTTGTAACTGTTCTTGCCGGAGAAGAACAGCAGGAGTGCCAGCACCACGAGCACTCCTATGACAATGTAGCTCTTTTTCATTTCAGTTTACGGAGGAGAGAGGTTAGGCTCACGTTTTCGTGGATAAGACGATGCAGATCAGCCACAGCCACGCGCTTCTGTTCCATGCTGTCGCGTTCGCGAAGTGTCACGGTGTTGTCTTCCAGAGTCTGGTGGTCAACGGTGATGCAATACGGTGTGCCGATTGCATCCTGACGGCGGTAGCGCTTGCCGATGGTATCCTTTTCCTCGTAGTGTGTGGCGAAGTCGAATTTCAGCTCGTCCACGATTTCGCGGGCCTTTTCAGGCAGACCATCCTTGCGGATCAGAGGAAGCACCGCGCACTTCACGGGAGCGAGCGCTGCCGGCAGGTGGAGCACCGTGCGCGTATCGCCGCCTTCCAGCGGCTGCTCCTCGTAGCTCGAGCACAGAACCGACAGGAACATGCGGTCCACACCGATGGACGTCTCGATCACATAAGGCGTGTAGCTCTCGTTCAGTTCCGGATCGAAATACTGTATCTTCTTGCCCGAGAATTTCTCATGCTGCGAGAGGTCAAAATTCGTGCGCGAGTGAATGCCTTCTACTTCCTTGAATCCGAAAGGCATCTGGAACTCGATGTCCGTCGCTGCATTCGCATAGTGGGCCAGCTTTTCGTGATCGTGATAGCGATACTTCTCGTCGCCCAGACCGAGGGCCTTGTGCCAGCGAAGGCGCCATTCCTTCCAGTGGGCGAACCACTTCATCTCCTCGCCCGGACGTACGAAGAACTGCATCTCCATCTGTTCGAATTCGCGCATGCGGAAGATAAACTGGCGGGCCACAATCTCATTGCGGAAGGCCTTGCCTATCTGCGCAATACCGAAGGGGATGCGCATGCGGCCCGTCTTCTGCACGTTCAGATAGTTCACGAAGATGCCCTGTGCCGTTTCCGGACGAAGATATACCGTCATGGCGCCATCGGCTGTCGAGCCCATCTCCGTCTTGAACATCAGGTTGAACTGGCGCACTTCCGTCCAGTTCTTCGTGCCCGAGATCGGACATACGATGGCTTCATCGATGATTATCTGGCGCAGCTCCTCGAGGTTCGAGTCGTTCATGGCCTGTGCGAAACGCTCGTGCAGCGCGTCGCGCTTGGCCTTGTGCTCCAGCACGCGGGGATTCGTCGTGCGGAAAAGGTCTGCATCAAAGCTCTCGCCGAAACGCTTGGCGGCCTTAGCCACTTCCTTCTCGATTTTTTCATCGTACTTGGCGATCTGCTCTTCGATAAGTACATCGGCGCGGTAGCGCTTCTTCGAGTCGCGGTTGTCGATCAGAGGATCGTTGAACGCATCCACATGGCCTGAGGCCTTCCAGATGGTCGGATGCATGAATATGGCCGAGTCAATGCCCACGATGTTCTCGTGCAGGAGCGTCATGGCCTCCCACCAGTAGCGCTTGATGTTGTTTTTAAGCTCCACGCCGTTCTGTCCGTAGTCGTATACGGCCGACAGACCGTCGTAAATCTCACTCGACGGGAATACGAACCCGTACTCTTTTGCGTGCGATACTATTTTCTTGAACACGTCTTCTTGCTGTGCCATATCTCTTGTGCTTGTTTTCTTGTTTTAGATGTTCCGGTTGGGTGGGGCGCCTCAGATAACGCCGTTTTTCTTGAAGACCTTCTCGATTTTTTCGAGTGCTTCCGTCACCTGCTCCTTCGTGTGCGTGGCCATGAGGCTGAAGCGGATCAGCGTGTCCTGGGGTGCGACTGCGGGAGATACGACGGGATTTACGAAGATGCCCTCGTTGAAGAGGTCCGTGGTAATCTGGAAGGTCTTGTAGTTGTCGCGCACGTAGAGGGGGATGATAGGAGTCGACGTATTGCCGATTTCAAGTCCCATCTTGCGGAAACCGTCCAGCGCGTAGTTGGTCAGATCCCAGAGGTTCTTCTGGCGCTCGGGCTCGGCGATCATTATGTCGATGGCCTTCAGCGCTGCGGCTGTCGATGCAGGGGTGATCGAGGCCGTGAAGATATACGAACGCGAGTGGTGGCGCAGGAAGTTCGTGATTTCCTTGTCCGTGGCGATGAAGCCGCCCAGCGATGCGAAGCTCTTCGAGAAAGTGCCCATCACCAGATCCACATCATCCGTCACGCCGAAGTGGTTGCACACGCCGCGGCCGCCTTCGCCGAACACGCCTATCGAGTGTGCTTCGTCCACCATCACAGTGGCGTTGTATTTCTTTGCAAGCTCGGTGATCTTGGGCAGGTTGGCCACGTCGCCCTCCATCGAGAACACGCCGTCCGTCACGATCAGCTTCACCTTGTCCGGAGCGCACTTCTGAAGCTGTGCCTCGAGGCTCTCCATGTCGTTGTGCTTGTATTTGAGCGACTGCGAGAACGAGAGGCGTCGGCCTTCGATGATCGATGCATGGTCCTGTTCGTCCCAGATTATGTAGTCCTCGCGGCCCGTCAGGCAGGATACTACGCCCAGATTTACGCCGAAACCGGTCGAGTAGATCATCACGTCTTCCTTGCCGATGTATTCGGCGATGCGTGCCTCAAGCTGCTTGTGCAGGTCCAGCGTACCGTTCAGGAAGGGGGAGCCGGCGCAGCCCGTGCCGTATTTCTTGATGGCCTCGATGGCTGCTTCCTTGATGCGAGGATCGTTCACCAGGCCCGTATAGCAGTTCGAACCGAACATAAGCACACGCTTGCCGTTGATTAAAACTTCGGGATCCTGTTCCGACGATATGGCGCGGAAATAGGGGTAGATGCCTGCGGCTTTCGCCTCTTGCGGAGCCGTATACTTGGAGAGCTTTTCTTGAAGGAGCTTCATATTCGCTTGTGATTTGTCTGGAAAATTTGTGTTGTAGCGACACGCGGCCACATCAGGCTGCAAAGTTACAACTTTTTTTTCGCTTTCACCCTCTTTTCGTTCAAAAAATTACGTTTAACAATTCCGCCGCGCACTCCCGCTCGCTCATCCGGCTGTCAGGCCGCCGTCGATTGAATACAGCGAGCCGGTGGTGAACGACGAGTCTTCTCCAGCCAGAAAATAAACCAGTTTCGCCACCTCTTCCGGCCGCCCCACGCGTCCCAGCGGAAAGAGTGCTTCCTCCTCGGCCCAGAGCTCCTCCTCGCTCCCGAGCCCCTGTGCCGAACAGCGGGCGAATATCGCATCCACCATCGGCGTGCGTATCGTCCCCGGGCATATCGCGTTAACTCTCACACCCTTGGATGCCAGATCAAGTGCCATCCCCTTGCAGATCTGCCCTAATGCCCCCTTGGTCAGCCCGTACGCGAAGCTGTGAGGCTTGCCCACGAGCGACTGGTCCGATGCGTTTATGACCACACTTCCGCCTCCCCCCGCGATTATGTGGGGCAGACATGCCTGCAGCGTGTGGTAGGTCCCCATGATGTTTATGTCTATCATCCGTCTTAGGGCCTCCTCGCTCACGTCAAGTATCGTGTCCGAACTGTGCACACCGGCACAGGCGAATACCGAGCCCAGCCCTCCGAACCTCTCTGCCGCAGTATCTGCAGCATTGCGCACACCCTCTGCATCCCGCGTATCACCCTCGATCAGCAATAACTTTTCCCCGTAGCAGCCATACTGTCGGGCAAACTCCTCGCTGATTTTCAGATCATACACACAAACCGCCCATCCGCGCTCCAGAAAGAGTGCCATGCTGGCCGCGCCTATTCCCGACGCGCCCCCGCTTATGAAGATTGATTTTCTCATGCAGGCAAAAATACGAAAAAATCCCGTACCTTTGCATCCATGAAAGCGTTTTATTCCCTCTTTCTCGCTGCCTCGCTGCTCATGGCACACTCCTGTCGGACGGACGAAATCATAGTCATTCCCGAAGGCGACGTCATAATCGACTTTCCTGCAGAGGATTCGGAGATTTCAGGCTTTTATCTTGTCAATGAAGGCAATATGGGGTCCAACAAGTGCACTCTCGACCGTTTCTCATATGCCACAGGCCTTTACGAGCGCAATATCTATGCTGCCGCTAACCCCGACGTGGCAATGGAGCTCGGCGATGTTGGCAACGACATAGCCGTATATGGCTCAAAACTTTATGTTGTTGTAAACTGCTCGCATAAAGTCGAGGTGCTCGACCGTTTCACCGCCCGCCGCCTTGCGAAAATAGATATTCCCAACTGCCGATATCTGGCCTTCGATGGTCCGAACGCATATGTCAGCTCCTACATCGGTCCCGTTGGCGAGGATCCCGATTGTCCCCTCGGCGCCGTCTTCCGCATCGACACGCTTTCCCTGTCCGTCACCGCGCAGTGCACCGTCGGCTATCAGCCCGAGGAAATGCTTGTCCGCGATGGCAAGCTCTATGTGGCCAATAGCGGCGGCTATCGGCCGCCCGTCTACGACCGCACCGTGTCCGTTATCGACCTGCCTTCATTCCGTGAGGAGCGGAAAATAGACGTCGCCATCAATCTCCATCATCTCCGCGCCGACTCAAAGGGCCGATTGTGGGTAAGCTCCCGGGGCAATCGAGAGGGCTCCATCCCCTCCGCCCTCTATATGCTCTGCCCTGACGCGCAGGGCAATATGGAGCTCGCGCGTTCCTTCCCCGACGTGCCCGTGTCCAATATGGCCATCCATGGCGACCGTCTCTATTATTTCCATGCCTCCAAAGCAGGACAGGCGGAGTATGGCATCCTCAATCTCAACGACTTGGCGCCCGAAGCGCGCTCCTTTGTCGCCCCCGAGGTGCAGGCCGATATACGCATGCCCTACGGTCTCGCCGTTCATCCCGAGACAGGCGATATATTCATCACCGACGCCCGCAACTATGTGAGCTCCGGATATTTGCATTGTCTCAGTCCGGACGGCTCCGAGAAATGGAAAATGCGCACGGGAGATATTCCCGCACGCATTGCGTTCACGAAAAAATAAATCTTTTCAAGCCGGCGGATAGCTTATTCCGCAATAGGCCGTATGCCGAAGGCTTCCAGTCGGGCCTCGTCCAGCAGAGCGTGTCGTAGAGGATTCTCGTTGCTAAGTACCAGCGCCTTGGCTTCATGCGAATTGGTGTGCGATGTCCAGAGTGCCGTCATCTCCGCATCGTTGCTCGTCAGTGTCTCCTCGCCGCTCTTGCCCGAGCGATACCCCAGGGTAGGGAAGCTTACTTTTGTGCCGCCGGCAGAGTAGATTATCTGAGCCGGATCCGAGAAGCCTCCGTAGGGATGGAAACTGAAGTCGCTGTCCGTTGCATAGAAGAAGAGCATCAGCTCATTGCCCGGAACCATGTAGCCCGCAGGGCACGGATCATAGATCGTCTTGTGAGGACTCGAGGCAGACCCCGTGTTCCAGTGCGTATTGTACTTGAACGTCGGATTGCCCGACATGGCTATGATCCACATTGTGGCCGGAGTCTTGATGAGCTCGCTTTCGAATTCATCGCCCACGGTGCCGTCGGTCGTATCCATGATGCGCGTGTCGATTTGCGTTATTTCCGTGTGGTCCGCGTTATACCATTCCTTGATGCCTGAGATCATAGGGTCCTTGCGGCCCCACTGGTAGAAACTGTGGCAGTCCGGAGTGATCACATGCTTTCCGGTCTGGCTAATCTTCACGGTCACGGATTCGCCCGCATTGCCGTCATCCGGCTTCTGGGTCAGCCGCAGATATGCCGTTTCCGACGGGAAGTCCGTTTCATCGCCGCCCATTATCTGTCCTAAGTTCAGAGGCATGAGCCGGAACGACTTGCCCGAATACGACATAGAGATCATGTCCTCACCCGCCGCGTAGTCCGTGATCCAGAGCTGCCAGCTCCACATCACATCGCCGTTCGCATCCCGGAGTGCCACCATGGCGTTGCCCTGACGGATATACTCCGCCGGAATATCGAAAACTATGCTCTTGCCGTCATCCGAAAGGCGCACGTTCTGCACCAGATTCAGACGTCCCTCCCACATCAGCACCGCGTCCTTCGGATGCTCACATCCGCTGTTATCGTAGATGTAAGGCTTCGTTATTCGCTTCCCGAGATGGTTCACGAACGGTTCGCGACTGCGCGTGGGCATGTAGGCATTCCTGTTGTCAGCTCCGTTTTTGATTGCGTTGCCATACACCAGCGGGATGCTGTAGGTGCCCGGCGCGTTGATGATATAGCAGTTTGCCGTATTCTCTACGCCGGCCGCGCCCGTCGAGTTGGAGAGGTTGTAGGGCACCGTGGCTGAACCCACAGGACTTGCGGCCCTAAGCTTGCGTGTAGGCTCGCTCATGCTCACGAAATCCGGATAAACCATTCTCGTGCTCGCCTCCAGATCCTCCTTGCCCTTGCCGGACAGCGGAATGTCGCTTACCCATGCCGGTGCGTCGGTGGGATTGCCATTGGCGTCCACGAACTCGGCAGTCCAGGGCACATCCTGCGTGCTCACCACTCCGTCCACGATTTTCTCATGTCGGCTGTTCACGCTGAACGGAAGCGTACCGCCCGTGTAGTTGAACTCAAGAGGCGTAGTCGCCGAAATGATGAAGCGGTCGAGCTCCGGATTGGCCGACAGGCGATAGGTGTACGTATTTCCCGCGCTCCATGTCTGTCCCGCCAGAGAGGCCGTGAACGTTATAGGTGCGCCGTCGTAGTCTATCGTGAGCGTTACGCTCGCATCCTCCCCGAGTGTCTGGGGGAGGAGGCGGAACGTGTGCTCATCATCGCTGATTGCCGTGCCGTCGGCAACGTAGTCGCTCCCTGCCTCCGCCTCGAGAACAGCCTTCTGGGTTGACGTAAAGGCCTTCGACCCCACCACGTCCGTCCATACGCCGCTTTCAAGATTGAGCTGGCCGCTCTCTGACACACCCGATATGCTGATGCTCGTCACCGTGCATGGCCGCATTTCCGCGCCCGTCACGAAGCGCACACCCGCAAGCGCATGGCTGAAGTTTAGCGCGCAGGGCGAAGCCGATGCATCCTTGGGTTTTGCACGCAGGAGATCCGTCTGGGCCGTCACGTCATCCGGAACGCTGTATCCCAGCATCGGAGCCTCCGACGGATTGGCCGATGGCAGTGCCGTCACACCGCTTGTTTCCGCCATTGAGCGGTAAGGCGAGTAGGCCGTGATGTGAAGCGAGCCTATGCCCGGCCACTGATACTCCTTGCGGGGTGCCCAGTCGTTGTCTCGCGTCACCTCCACATTTTCCATGTAGTAGGCCGCATCCGATACGCCGGAAGCATAGACTCCGAACGACTCGATGCTCGAGGAAGTCACCGCCTCGCCTCGCGAGCCGCTTGTCCCGGCGGCGAGGGGCGTTTTCGTAACTTCAGGGATAAGGTACAGATGCTCGTTTCCGGCACGGAGAATCACCGTGGACAGGCCTCCGGCAGTCTCCGTTATGTACGCGTCACCCGAACGGCTCCAGGCCTCCGTGTCGGCCACATCGAAGGTGATGCGTTTCCCCGACCCGTCGAGCGGGCTGTTTATCTCGTCGGTGCAACCCGCGAGAAACAGGATGCCGGCAACCGGTATCAGTCCTGCGATTCGTTTAATTAGTGACGCGTTCATTTTCGTGGAGAGTTTTTAGTGTCTTACTTTGTGGTCATCGGAAGGTCCGAGGGAGTGTCTACCCAGTCGACTACATCAACCGTGAACTTGATGGGACCACCCAGGACAGGAGTGCCGGGAACAGGATCGTGCGGGTCAACATAGCCTGCACCGTGAGTAAGATCAAGCGTGTAGATATACTTCTTGCCGGCTTCAAGCTTTGTGTCGATAGGAATTGCGGCCCACTGGCAGTCGCCGTTCGACGGGAAAGGATAAACCTGCACGCCCGTCTCGGTCGTTGTGATCTGAAGCTTGATTGCCAGGTATGCACCCTGGGCCGTGTTCGAGCCGTCGCCCGTCGGATCCCATGCCGTCAGCTGCTGAGGCAGAATCATGGCATTGCCGCCTTCGCCCATCACGTTCACGGCGTCGGCCGTCAGCGTCTTGGCATCATCGTAGGTCTCGGTGTAGATTGCCTTATCCGTGCCCTCTGTCCATGCCGAAGTGGCGAAGTCGAAGCTGCCCTTCGACACGGGTTCACCGATGCGCACACCCGAAACCTTGTACGTATAGACGTCATTGGCCGTCTTGGCCTGGATTTCGATCTGGGCCAGCTGGTGGTTGAAAGTCAGAGGCACACCCGCTGTCTCGTTGGCATCCTTCGTGCCCGTGGCATATGCCGTCACGAAGTCAATCTGATCGGCGATGTTCTCGGCAGGCGAGAAGTCAGCCATGGTTTTTGCGTCTGGCGTGATGTTCACTGTGCCGCCGGGATTGGCCGGTGCGTATGCATAGAAGGACAGCTCGCTGTTGTCGCCGGGCCAGTAGTACTCGGTGCTTGATGTGAAGAAGCCGTCGCTCCCCTTAGTGTACTCCATCACGGGGAAGAATAGCTGGTCGCCCATGAATGCAGCCACGTTGATGTCCGTGAGGTTGCCGTTGTTGATTTCGGTGGCTCGTGAGCTCATGGCCGAACGGAAGTCGATGGCGCGGCCCCGGTTCACGGCAGCCGGCTCGTCCTGCGAGCACGATGCCAGCGACATGGCGGCAAGGGCTAATACCAGGATAGATGTGCTTGTCTTTTTCATAATACCTGATGTTTTTGTGTGTGTTTTAGTTATGTTGTTTTTTAGGAATTACATTGGTAGGTCGATGCTGATGTCGCGCCATTCGTCCACGTCCGGAATGAAACCTCCGCTGCCGCTGATGATCTTGGGCAGCTCAAGCCCTCTCACCACTATATGCACGTGTCGCGGATCCGGAGCCGTGCTCACCTGGTCGCTCACATCTATTGTCTTGTACCACTTGCTTCCGTCCGTGAGATACATGTAGACCGTCAGCATGTGGCGCACCTTGTTCGTATCGCATTCGCCGAAAGTCAGGAATTCGGCGTGCATGCTCCGTTCGGCTGTCTCCGGCTTGAGCGTGAATGGCATCGTCACGGCCACGTCCGTCGTGCTGCGTTTCCCATGCAGATAGCCTTCCGCCATGCCCGAGAGCGTGGCGTCCACCGACGCACCGTGGAGATTATCTATATTTTCAACATCCAGGATGTCCACCGTGTAGTGACACACGATTTCCTCCGGGTAGAAAGTTATGTAGCGTGTGCCCTCGAAGTCGTCCGGGAGCTCGATGTTGTCCTGTCTGTCGCTCCACACCATATCCGGCGTCAGCGCCATCCGTTCCTCTGCGCTCTCTTCCGCCCTGGGCAGCGAGCGTGCCTGCAGTCCGTAGCCCTCCAGCTCATGCGCATCCTTCGTGTAGACCTCGAAGCCGTCAGGCGTTTCCGTGTTTCTTATTCCGAGCCTGTAGCTCGTATCGCCGTTCAGACCGATGCCGCAGTATGTCCCGGCAGGGACACTCGCATGGCCCCCCTCGCGGTCGGCGAAGGTATATGTCAGCTCCTGGCTTCCGTCCGCCGGATAGAAGTAAGCCATCATCGACTCCGGCTGGGCGTCCGGTGCATTCCGCCAGTCAAACACCACATACACATCCATGCGGCTGTTTTCCTCATACCACAGATCCTTGTGGCGGCACGAGCCGAGCGTCAGTGCCGAGCAGGCAAGAAGCGCGATTGTAAACACATGGTGTCTCATTTCAAGCCTCCTTTCATGCTGCGGTTATAATTGTTGCACCCGATAAGCCATACCAGCGAAATTTCCACCTTGGTCGGACCGAACCAGTTCAGTCGCTTCGTGTCCTGCCATACATAGCGTTTGCCCTTGGGCACATACTCGAGATACTTACCGCCCATATAGCCAAAGCCTATCGTGAAGTCGAAATTTATCCGTCGGCTCACAGGCAGTGTGTAGCCATACTCAACGCCCGTAAACCAGTTGCAACGGTCCCAGAGCGTACGGTGAGGCAGACCGCCCATATAGCCCTTGCCTCCGAACTCGAAGTCATAGGTCAGTACGCCGGCGTAGACACCTAAATGGTGGCCCGTAAGTGGTTTTTCGGCCGCACGGCGTCCAAACCAGCGGCGCACGTTCACATCGCCGCCGTAGGCGCGCCAGTAGCGGTGGCGCGAATCCTTGTCCCACCAGCCATACATCCAGTTGGCGCCCACTGACCAGTTCTTGCCTACATAGAACTCAACGCCTATGGCCGGAACTGCCAGCGCATCGTAGACAAGATTGGTCTTTACATCCATATAGAAAGGCTTGCAGGTCGTGAAGACGGCCTCTTCTTCGATTTCCACTTCTTCAAACACGGGCTCGGGCACGGTATCGGTCATCTCTACTCGCAGCGTGTCCGGCGGAAGCACCGGCACGGGCTTTTCGGAGTACTCCACATAAAGCTTCGAAGCGCGGAGCTGCGGAAACTCGTGGGTCAGAAGATAGCGGTACGGAGCCCCGCCGTGCATCCTGCGCAGGCGTGCGAGGCCCGAGTCAGACAAGGATGCACTCACAGCATCGCCGGTCGTGAGCTCGTCGAGAAGCTCCAGAACCTCGCGGCGATATGGCACGTGTGTGTCACTCTCCACCAGGCTGCGGAGGCCTTGCCAGTCGCGCCCGAGAAATTCGAAGCTCGTCAAGGAGTCGGGAATGTTCTCGTGCTGCGAAAAATAGTCGAATATACTTTCAGCGCGTCGGCGCGACAGCTGCTCGTTGAAACGGATGCTGCCCTCGGGCGAAGCACTGCCCACTACGCGCACACTGCGCAGCGTGTAGGTCGAATCGGCCTTGCTGTGCCGGGTCATGAAATCCGTGAGGCTGTCAAGCTCTGCGGCATTATTGCCAAGGTGCTCGTCAATGCGCCAGTGTGAAACCGGAAAATGTATTGCAGCCGAGTCACACACTTCCTCTCCCTCCGCCGTATACACGAATATAGCCGAGCCAAGTGCCACAAGCATTGCGGCTGCCAAGCGCGCCTTCCGTCGGGTTCCGCTGTGGGAACTCTCGGAAGGGGCTTCGCTTGAATGAATCGACAAGAGGGATTTCATTTTCATAATACTATTGAAACGTGTTCGTATAAATTTAGAACAGCCCCCGCCCGAAATAGTTCGCGTCAAAATACAGGTAAAACAAAAAAAATCCCGCCTTCGGGCGGGATTTTCCTTTGATTGTGAGGACCTTGATTATTTCTTGCGGTTTCGCACCGAGCGGACTGCGCTCGACGAGCCCGAACTGCTCTTCGGCTTCTGTTCCTTGTATTTCTTGGACGAGGTCTTGCCCGAACGCTTGGTGCTTCGCTTGGCCTTGGGTTCGTTGTCCTTGGCTGTTTCGGCTGCAACTGAAGATTCCTCCGTGCTTTCGCTTGCTTCGGCCTTCTCCGTGGCTTTGGCGTCCTTCTTGGATTTGGAAGCAAGGACATCCTCGCGCGAGGGCACCCACAGCTTATCCTCGAAGTGGTCCAGACGTGCCTGTATGCTGTCCTGCGCACGTTTCAGATCGTCCGGGTCGCTGTACATCTGCACCATCGAGCGGTTCTTCAGGTTGCGCGTCTTGTAGATTTCGCCGTCATACATGTTCAGCGTGAAGAAATCATCGTACGTGCATGTCGGAAGGTTATTATCGTCGTCCACGAAGATGGTCTGAGCTGCAAGGTAGGGACGGATATCGTTGAACTTCACCCAGAACATCGGATACTTCAGCGATTCTCCGCCGAAGTCACCCGAGCGGTGAAGCACGGGGCAGATAGCCTCGACAACCGGACGCAGCTTGTTGTTGCGCGTGTCGAACTCCCAGCGCTCCACTACAAAGTAGCTAAGCACCTCGTTGGTGGGGACGTCGTTTTCATCCACCGTATATTTCGGACTCTTCTCCGTCGAACCCTTTGCCGCCGAGTAGGGGATGCCGAAACGCTCGAAGACATCGCGCATGTTCACCTTATAGTCGTCAGTGAACACCTCGCGTCCGTCAAGATACTCGTAGGCCGGTACGCGCCCTGATGAAAGTTGCTTCAGAATGATACGGAAAAGATTCTCCTGACCTGCGATCGGCTCTTCGGGGAAGTAGAGCGGAGCATTCTTATCTTTGTCAAGGTCAATCGAGCGGTAGATTACGCGCATCCATTGGCGGTCGGCATCGCTTATGGTGCTGTTGTCGTCGCTGTAGAACGACTGCATGCGTTCCGTCACCATCGTCCCGTCCTGCGTCTGCTCGCGTTGCTCGCGGCCCCCGGCGCGACGGCGTACGCCGCCATTGTCGTCCTGAGCCCACAGGTTCCCCGTGGCCAGTAGTGCTGCGGCTGCAACCGCGAGTATGCCTTTGAGTGTCATATATTTCTTGGTGTTATTTGATTAGTTGACTATTACTTCCATGGGCGAGAGATCGCGCGTGATGCCGTCGGGGCCTACTGCGCGCACCCTGGAGATGAAGAATCGCTTGCCGCGGCTCAGACGCTGGAACTGCTGGCGCTGGCGTTGCGAGAAGTTTGCGCCCTCGCTGTTCTCCGCCATCGCATTGCCCGCGCCGTCGAACATGATGGTCTGGAAGCCCAGAACCTTGAAGGGCGTGTCAAGCAGTCCGTCGTCGATGGCGGCGCCCAGTCCCTCGGCTGCAAGCAGCGAGGCCTTGGCTATGGGCTTTGAGCCCTTGTAGTGTTCGGTCTGCCCCTGTGCGTTCTTGATTGCTATGTAGGGCGTGGGATCTGGCAGCTTACGCACGCGGAAGGTCGTCTGCGCTACAGGCACGGCCTTGCCGTCCATCGTAGCCGTCACGCTTATCACAGCATCCTGGCCCACGTTCCCGGGCTTGGCCACCCAATGGTCGCCTTGGCGCGTAAGGGAGCCGTTGGTCATCGTAGCCGAGATGTCGCTCATCGCCACACCAGGCACGGAAATGCTGATCGGGTTTTCGATGCCCGCGTAGAGCACGTTCATCATAGTCGCCGACACAGTGGCCATGGGTTCCATGACCGTGTACGACGAACTGAAAGGATGGCGTGCCACGGAGCCGTCGCCCAAAGGCACCTCGAGATAGCCCTCGTATGTATAGTTGCCGGGATTGCCTGCCGTGAATTCATAGAGTCCGCGGTCGTTGCCTAAAGGCTTGCCACCCACAAAAACCTGAGGGCGCTGCGTCGTATCCACAGCCGCAAGCACGATATTGGCCGAGTATTTGCCACCACGGATCACCAGACGGCTCTGAGGAAGCACGAGCGCATGTAGCTCGTTCACTCTCACGTCGCCCGCATCAACCTGACTCAGGAGCGACGACAGCGCCTCGCCCTCGGCATAGAGCACGTCGTTCTGCAGTTTTGCAAGAATCGTCACGGCTGCCACAACAGGCTGCTGCTCGAAGCGGCTCTCCTCCCAGGTCGTGGCCATAAGCGTGCCGCGACGCAGGATATTGTCCGTCGAAAGTACCTCGGCCAGATTCGCGCGCTTCATCGTGTCGGGCATCAGGGCGCACACGTGCTCGCGATACGCATCGATCCGCTCGCGCAGCTCGGCGCCGCGGTTACGTCCGGGCGACAGCATCACCACCGATGCGGCCTCGAGATCGTCGCGGCTCTGGATATTATTCACATCGCCTTTCTTGCCATCGGCCTCGCGCACGATTTCCAGCTTAAGTTCTTCGATCAGAGCTGTCAGCGAATCGGTATGCGCGCGGAGCTCGCTGGCCTTCTCAAGCCATGGACGGCCCTTGTCAGGGTTGAGTTCCGTGAGGGCCTCCAATTCGCTGAACACGGCCCCGTTGCGCAAGCCCACGTTGCGGTTGGTGCGCGTCAGGCCGTCATGCACCTGCGTGAAACCGTCCAGGACGTCGCTCGACACATTCAGTGCCAGCATTGCCGTCAGCACGATATACATCAGGTTTATCATCTTCTGTCTTGGCGACAGACGGTTTGAATTCGAGCCCATTTATATTCTGTTACCTATAATGTCGGTTTTTACTTGTCCTCGGGAGCGGCGCCCATGCCGGGCATGGCTCCGGGACGGTACATATTCACGGTCATGGCCGTGATCATCTTCTCGTAAACGCTGTTAAGCTGCTGCATGTAGCGTGCCATCTTCTCGGTCTCCTCGCAGTAGCGGGCGCTCTCCTTGGCGCTCTTCTCATACATGTCGCGGATATCCTTGATGCCACGGTTCACGCGGTCGATGGAATCGATCTGCGAACTTACGCTCTTGAGCTGTATCTCGTAGATGGTGTTGAGGCCGTTGATGTTGCGGTCGAGATTCTGCATCTGTTCCACATAGCCCTGCGAGCTGCGGGTAATGGCCTCGGAATTCTGCGTGATGGCTTCGTAGCTCTTCAGGAGAACATCGCTCACACGGTTCAGTGCCTCCGTCGTGTCGCGCAGACGGGTCATTTCCTTTGCTATGCCGCTCATCTGGTCCAGGTATTGCTGCGTGGCGCTGGTCAGCTCGGCCATGCGCGAGAGCTCCGAAGCTGCGGCATTCATCTTGGCAATGGATTCCGACAGCGAGCGCGTGTCCTCCGCGCTCAGATCTATTCCGGCGGGAAGGCCGGCTGCCTTGCGGGCTTCGGCTCCGCTCACGCGAGGCATGCCGGCGCCGCCTGCGCTGCCTCCGGCGATGACCACACCGCCCCCGCCCATGGTCGGACGGTCTTCCTCATCGTGCGTGTCAAGGATGGGGAACACTTCTTCCCACTTGTACTCCTTGGGTGGACGGTCGAAGGCCGTGAGTATGAACATCAGCACCTCCGTGCCCATGCCTATACACAGCAGCGTACTGCCGCCGGGAAGATGAAGGATCTTGAAAAGCGCGCCCCAGATGACGATGGCTGCGCCTATCGAATATGCGAAGTTGAAGAAACGCTGACCGTTTTCGCTGGATAGGAAAGCGGATATGACGTTCTTATATCTGTCTACTTTGCCCATGGCCTGTATGATATTCTTGTCTTGTTCGAGCTGTTGTTAGTTTGGTGTTCACTTCTTCTTGCCGGGGGCCTTCTGGCCGCGGGCAAAGCCTATCTGCGAGCGCACGCAGCGGAAGCCGATATAAGAGCGCTGCTCGTTCTGATACTCCCACATGCGGAGATCGGAGCGGATATTGTGGGCTACGTCCTTCCACGAGCCGCCGCGCACAATCTTGCGCTTCATCTTGTAGGGGTCCTCCTTGGCCGCATCGTAGCGGTATTCGGGGTTCATATCGTTCGTGAGGCGGCCCACGCTCTCGGTAAAGGCCGTGGACGTCCATTCGCTCACGTTACCGGCCATGTCATAGAGGCCGAAGTCATTGGGCGCGTACGTGCCCACTCGCGAGGTTATCAGATGGCCGTCCTTCACGTAGTTGCCCTCGTTTGGCTTGAAGTTGGCGTAGAAGCAGCCCTTGTCGTCGCTAAGGGCCAGGTCGCCGTCCCAGGGATACATGTTGTCGTCGTTGCCGGCGCGCGCTGCATATTCCCATTCTGCTTCAGTGGGAAGGCGATACGGCTCCACATACACGCCCTCGCGTCCGAGCGAGCGGCGAAGATAGTCCGTACGCCAGTTGGCGAATGCATTGGCCTGCTCCCAGCTTACGCCCACCACGGGGTAGTCCGCATAGCCTCCGTGAGCGAAATACATTCTCACGTAAGGCTCGTTGTAGGCGTTCTCGAAGTCGTTCACCCAGGCCGTCGTGTCGGGATAGACATTCACGATATAGGTGTTGAGGAAGTCGTAGTCGCCGGTGAGGGCACGCGAGATGGTCTGACGCACGATCTCTCCCTCTTCCGTGAAGTATGCCGTGTCCTTGCTTATCATCGGACGGCCCGTGGGAGTGGGGCGGTCCGTGTTATACTCGCGGCGCGTGGGATCCAGACGGTTCTTGCGCTTGGCGGCCTCCGTGTGGTTGTAGATCTCGTAGCGGTAGTTCATCTGCGAGGCATCGAGTTCGCGCACGCCCGTGATGGGATTCGTCTTGTAGACGCTCTCGATGGCGCGCAGTTCGTCCTCGTTCGGATTGCGCCAGGGAATTGCCTTATTCCAGTTCAGGTGAGGCTTCACGGGATTGCCGTCGCGGTCCTCCTCGATCTTGAAGTCCTCGTTGCCGCCGTATGCCGGGTCGGCAAGGCGTTCGCGGATGATCGAGTCGCGCACCCACAGCACGAACTGCTTGTATTTGGAGTTCGTGATCTCGGTTTCGTCCATCCAGAAACCGTCCACCGAAACTCCACGGGCGTTGGCCTGAAGATTCCAGAGCGAATCGGCTTCCTTGACGCCCACTTTCATGGAACCGCGGTCGACAAGCACCATTCCGTAAGGCGTCGGCTCGGCCCAGGAAGAACCGCCCACGCCCGTGACTTCGCCACCGGCGCCCGTACGCGAACTTCCTGCGCAGCCGGCAAGCAGCGCGGCACACAAGAGGCTCGGCAATATCGTCTTCATTCTATTCATATCTTGTTTTTCCTTGTTTTCGATTGTTGCTTATGTGTCGTTTACATTATCCGGATGCTCTTGTGGCGATTGCGGTTCTTGTCCGAAAAATTCAGCTTCAGAGCGTAACCCAGAAGGAGTTCATGGCTCCCGGAGGATGCCTTGTGGATTGCGTTGGTGGCGTAGTCGTAGCTGTAGCCAAGATAGAAATTCTTTATTTCGGCCCCGAGGCTCACGACCACTCCCTCATTCCAGCGGTAGCCCACGCCGAGACTTAGGAATTTTTTCCAGCGTCCGCGGAGGTCGAGCTGGCCGCTTGTGAAAGTGAAGTCGCTCTTCACAATCACTGAAGGCATTATTTCAAATAACGTATTTTTTATCGGAATATTGCTTCCCGCCGTGAAATATAGCGTGCGCGATGCCTGGAATTCGTATCGCCGTTCGCCGGCTGTCTCCGATCCGCCCTGCGAGTCACCCGCATTCATCGTTATGGTGGGGGAGGTCAGATGTGTGCATCCCACGCCGGCATAGAACCATTTGTGTTCATATCGCAGGCCGGCCGCCAGGTCTAGTGCCGTGCCGTGAATGTCCTGGGTCGGGATCGCTTCGTCGGAGCCTTCGTGATAGTCGTCGTCGCCGGGAAGATAGACTTCCGAGCCCTTGAACGACTGGTCGTACATGCCTATCTGAAGTCCTGCCGACCACTCGCCGCCCAGCTTGCGAAGCTTGTATGAGATCTGTGCTCCCACTGCGAGGCTCTTGTAGAGTCCGGCGCTCTCCTGCATGGCCACGATGCCCACGCCCAAGCGTTTGTTGGCAAGCTTGAAGGGCATGTCGCCGGCCAGCAGAAAGCTCATCGGAGCATGATCTATGCCCACCCACTGCATGCGTGCGCCGCCGCGGAGACGGATCATGTCGCCCATGCCCGAGCCTGCGGCTGCCGGATTGTAGAGTGTCGGCACAGCCCAGTACTGCGACAGCTGACCGTCCGTCTGCGCCGATGCCGCGAAGCTCGTGATGAGCCCGGCAATGGCAAGGATTATATGAAGTATGCGCTTATTCAAAGTAGAAAGAAAGTACTATCATTTTGGATGTGGCCTTCGAGATCGACTGCGTGAACTTCATGCTCGCAGGATCGTCCACGAGGTCAGGACGGTCGTGCTGTAGAATGTCCGTAAGGCCGAAACAGAACTTGAGCTCTGGAATGAGCTTGAAGTACGGGAGGTAGAAATCGCAGCCGAAGCCTATGGTGAGATAGGCGTCGCCTCCGGTGAGACGCAGATAGTCGGCTCGCTTTTTGGACACGTCGAATGCTCCCATCACGCCGCCCACGACATAGGGGCGCATATTGCGCCAGCGCTGCGCCGCGAATTTCAAATCCACAGGCAGTGTCACGTAGGTGCTCTTGATGGTCTGTCTCTCGATATTGCCGGAGCTGAGTTCGCGCATAGTGATGTCGCGGCTGCCGAAGTACATGCCCGGCGAGAAACGGAGCGAGAAGTAGCTGCTCAGACGCAGGTCCACAAGCGCCGTAACGTTGAAACCCGGTTGGAACGTCGGTTGTTCAATACGCCATTCCTCGCCCTCCGGAGTCACGAAGCCATTGTGTGTGAAGCGTAGGTCCTCCGTATGCATGCCCACCGAAAAGCCGAGATGCCACAGGCGCATGTCGGCGTACGGACGGTTGAGGACCTTGTTGTTCAGTCCACGGCGTCCCTTGTTCGCTCCCATGACCTCGGGGCTGCACATAAGCAGGGCCGAGACCACGAGGGCCACGGCGCCGGCAATGCGTAGTATATTGGGTTTGCGGATTCTCATCACAATATCAAACGCCCTGCGTTCGGAAATATTGTGTCGCCCTCTTAAAATAGCGGAATCCGCGTGGGAAAAATCAGCGTGCGAGCGATAGATTGATGCTCACACCGTAGGAGGAGTTCGTGGTCGGATAGGCGCTCGTAGTCACAAGAGGCGTATTCACCTGATGGTCGAAATAGGCCTGCAGCGTGATGCGCTTGCTCAGGATATAGGACGCCGTGAAATTGATGCTCAGGTTGTTGGCGCCTGATGTGGGCTGCGTGTAGTTGCTCTCTATGCGACGGATCAGGGCCTGTGTGTTCTGGAACGACACGTCGGCATTCAGCGTCAGGTCGTTGCTGATGCCTTGTCCCGAACCTTTCATCTTCAGCACGGTGTTGAATCCTATGATTTTATAGCCCATACCCACGGTGAGGCCGCGAGTGGTGGCTTCAACGACCTGGCCGGCCGCTGTGTTCAGCGTCAGAGTGCGTTGGTCGCGCCACTCGGCGTTGAACTGAAGCTCGTTTTTGAGCGTGGCCTTCAGGCCTATCAGGGGCGCGAAACGCTCCGTGATGGCCACCGACGAAATATTGAAGGGCGAGGAAGGCACGGGCAGCCCCGTAAGTTCGTCGAGCGTGAAGCCCAGATTGTCGCCGCCCACGCCTATCCAGTTGAGATACGACGAGTAGGAGCCCACGGAATATGTGCACTGATATGCGTGGCTGAGCGAGAAACTCTTGAAGATATTGCGCATGTTGCCCATATTTATGAGGCCGTCGTAGGTCACGCGCCAGTTGGGAAGCACGCTGGAGAAGGAGGGGAAGGGATTGAGCGTGACGCGTTCGGGCGATGTCGACGAGTATGCAGCCATGAAGGCCGGGATAAGCACGTCGGAGGATGTCTGGCTCACCTGGCCCACCTCAGGCGAGAAGGGCTTGCCCGCTTCGGGCTTTCCGGCCATGAAGCCGCTCTCGGGATAATTGAGGCCGGCGTATTGTGCTTCCACACGGTTGCGGATGGTGGGAATATAGGCCAGGAAATTATTGAACGGTGCTGAGTTGTAGCCGTCGTCGGCCTTCGAGACCTTGAGGGCAGTGCCCAGCGCCATGTGGGTCTTTGTGTACGAGCCCGCAAGAGAGGTAGGCATACCCTCGTACATGAACTGCACCTGCGACGAACGGTTGTCCGTGCGGTTGAAGGTCAGTTGCACCTTGAAGCCCTTGAACAGCTCGATGTTCGCCTCGATATTCAGCTCGTTGGTTTTGCCCCATAAGGCGGGGGAGGTCTGCCCGTCGTCGGTTATGAGCCAGCCGTTGCGGATTGCCTTCTGGATATAGCTCTCGTCCGTGAAGCCGAATGCGAAGTCAAGACCGGGAGCCATGGGCCCGTATGAGGTGCTTTCGCCGAAGATGTTGCCCACGGTGGGGCGGTATAGCGGCAGGCTCATGGTGCGTGTATTCTTGTAGCGTACGGATACGTTTCGTGGCGACATGACAAGGCGCATGGCGTATTCGCCTATCTCGCGCATCAGGGATTTCTCGTCCTTCATCACTTCGAGCACCGTGAACTTGAGGTTCTGGTCGCCGCGCGTGAGAACCTCGACGTTGTTGGCGTCGACAACACGCGTCTTTATGGGGAAGGGCTTTTCGTCATCGGCAGTCACAGCCGTAACCTTCACCTTGGACGTACGCAGGCCGTGGCGGATGGTCAGGGTCGTGTCCGGCTTGAGCTCGAAATTGCGTTCGAACTTCTTAGGCTTGCGGACATTGCTGTTGTTCTTGCGCGTATTGGCGAAGCGCTTGTTGATGTTTTTCAGGAAGGTGATCTTGTTGTAGAATCCTTCGAAGTTGATGCGGCCGTCGGCGTTCCATGAAGCCTGGTTCGCGATGGAGTTACCCATGGACACACCGTCGATCGTGGCGCCGCGGTCCCAGCGATAGGTGGCGTTGTAGCTTACGTTGGCCGTAAGAAAGTCCAGGAAGGGGATCTTGGCAAACGGAGCGCGATACTGGCCTGTGAATGTCTGGTTGTAGGACCACGGCGTGCCCATCGAGCGGATGGACTGCCATACCGTGTCCTTCCATTCCTTGTATTTGTCAGGGAAGAGCTTGCGATTCACCGCGCCTACCGTCTCCTCGATGCGGGCGGAGGTATTGGCGTTGAAGGTGAACGACAGTGTCTTCGTCACGTTCCATGTCAGGGCAAGCTGTCGGTCCCAGAGGAAGTTCTTGCTTACGGATACGGGAAGCTGGAACATGACGTCCGTTTCCGAGCGCGTCTGCTGCTCGTAGTAGTAGCGGCTCATGTTCGTCTGGAAGGAGATGTTGGTGGGCAACCAGTTGAGCTCCCACTCCTTCAGGAAGCGGGCGTTCTTGTTCTTCGACTTCATGCCCTTGAAGGGCTTGAAGGGCTTGAAGAACGGCGAGTAGTTGTACTGCAGCGAGCCGCGGTAGTCGTTCGTGTTCTCGTACTCGGTGGTCGGATCTTTCTTGGCCTGTTTGGTGAACGAGAAGTTGAACGTGAAGTTCGCAGGGTCCCAGGGCATGGGGTTCTTGCTCTTGACGTCGAATTTCAGGCCCGAGAGCGAGAAGTTCTGCATGGTCGTGCGCTCGATGGCATAGGAGCTGATGGAGTCGCGTTCAGCCTTGGTCGCGCAATCGTCGAGGGCATCCTTCAGTAGCACGTCCTGATCCAGAGGATTGTATTTCGGCGATGTCTTTTCTTCGCTGCGCGAGTAGTAGATGGGGGCGCGGAGCTTGGCTTTCTCGGGAAGGAAGCGTCCAAGATCGGCCTGCACGGCAACGTTGTACTGGGTATAGTCGTCCATGCGGCGCTCGTTGAGACTCTGGTCCACGCTGCCGAAGCCTGCCGTTTCGATATGTCCTCCCACGTTGAGCGTGGCAATATCGGAAAGGTTTAGCGTGGCATTGGCTTTAGCTGCCCAGCCGCCTTCTTCAGCGAAGTCCGTTACTTTAAGCTCGTTCACCCAGATGGTGCCGTCCTTGGTCGTCGCTGCATTGTTGCGCACGCCCACGAGAATCACTCTCACATCGGATAGCGAGGGATTGCCGAGCACGCTCATGCGGTTGCGCGCATTATCCGGGTCGCGGCCCGAGTATACGGTACCGTAGCCCACACCGGGCTCCTCGGCACGCTTGGCGTTGTTGCGTTCCTTCTTCAGGTTTACGAGACTCTGGAGATTGAAGTTGAGGTAGTTGGCTTCGGGCCACACGATCTCGCGCGCCGATTGCAGGTTGTTGTCATACTTTCCGGGAGGCGTAAGCTCAAGCGGAATCTCATATTCGTAGTAGTTGTTCTTCACGTCCGTGCCGAGGCGGATGAAGGCCGAGAGATCGCCCGAACGCGTTGCCGTGGTATTGTCAATTGGTGCTTCCGCGTGGATCCACATCTGCAGGCGCTGATAGTTTCGCAGGTCGAGCTGTGTATTGCGGTACACGCCGCGTGCATCGCCGGCCGTGAGGTCGGTGATGCGCATGGACATCGACTGCTCGTTGAGCTGCGTTATCTGGCTCTGCGAGGGGTCCTGTATACGTGTCACGCCCGGAGGAAGCACATAGTTCACGGGTTCGCGGCCTGCATTTTCCTCGATGTTCACAACCGAGAGGTCCAGCTGGCCCTGGGCCGGAGCATCGCCGCGCGAATTGAGATTGAAGTCATAGCTGCGCCATTCGCCGCGCACGAGCTCGAACGTGGCGAAACGCAGGTGTGTCGTCTTCTTGAAACCCGTCATGAACATGCGCACGAAGCGGATCGTCGAGAAGTCGGATATTCCTCCGACGATCTTCTCGAAGTCTTCCAAGGGTATTTTGAACTGATACCATTCCACCTGCAGGTCGGGATTCTCCGGGTCGCGCGTGGAGACCAGGGAGGTCTGCTTGTCGGTGATATAGTTCTTGCCCACCACGAGGTCCTCGGGTCGGATGGAGATGCGATACTGGAAGTAGCGTTCGTATTCGTTGAGCGTATTGTCCTGATTGATGTCCTCCACGTCAGGGGTGGCGCGTGCGCTCTGATACAGCGGGTCCGGCGCATCCTCGGGCGAGAGTGAGTTACCTTCCACGCCGTTGTAGCGCTTGTAACGCTCCAGCACTCCCAGACGCTGCTCGTCATAGTCGTAGCCGCGATAGAAGTGATAGTTGTCGCCCGCAGGGTCGCGCAGAGGCGAGAATTCATCTTCCTCCATGCGCATCAGGGTCTCGGGCGAGAGCCGCCGGCGCAGCTCGTCGAGATACTCCTGATAGCTGGAGAACGAGAATTCGTCCACGTTGGGCAGACCGTCCAGACCGACGTCCTGAGCCAGACGCGCCCCGGTGGCGTTGTCGAAAGAGTAGGTGAGTGAGTTCTGCGACGACACGCGGCCCCAGGCCGTGTCCTTGAGATACTGGTCATTCCCGTCGTACGGGATACCGTTCTCGTAGCTCTTGAGACCATCCTTGAGGATGTCCTCGGAGATTTCGCCGAAGTTCAGATACAGATCACCGCCCTCGAGATTGGGATTCTCGGGGTCCAGGAAGGGATTCAGCATCCAGAACTGCACGTATTCAATGTTGTTCTGCTCGAAATTGGTGTTGTCGAGCCTGCGCATGATACCGCCCCAGCGCTTTTCCGGATTGAGCAGACGGCCGCTTTCGTCGATGTTTGTGGCATCGAGGTTGTAGGGACCTCGCTCGTCGGGATAGAAAGAGAGGTTGAGAGTCTGAATGGTCGACGATTCGCCGTAGCTAAGCTCGCGCCCGGGGAAAATCTCGCGCGAGGTCACCTCACGCACATATGGATTCGAAAGCTGCTTCAGATCGCTTTTCAGGTAGCCCGGAGCGAGCGAGGAGTTGCGCTGCGTGAACATACGGTCGATATAGTACCAGTTCAGCAGCGCGCGGTTCTTGCCGTATGCCACATTATTGCTCAGTGCAGCTTCCGGGAACAGGGCGTCCGGCGAAGGATCGTACGGCGTCGACGCAAGAAACCACGAGTAGGGCGAGCGAAGGTCTATACCCGTCTGCGTGTTTTCGAAATCATCCACATACGACGAGCCGCGGTTCGAGCCGCTTTTCTGGGAGTGGGGGATGAGTCTCGCATATTCGGCCGTCAGATTCAGGCTCGAAGGCGCAGTGGCGTTCACCGTCGGAATCTTGTTAAGCAGGTTGGTGAGCCACATGAACTGCCCGTTGTAGTTCAGGTTAAGGCCGGCCATCGTATTGTTCACGGTCTCATCGCCGATGCTCACTTTCTCCAGCAGAGCCTTTTCCGAGAAATGCAGGAGTGTGCCGCCGATATTCAGGTCCTTGTTCACCTGATACTGGAGGTCAAGACCCAGCAGCGTTTTGCGCTGGAGCGAGAAAAGCGACTGATTCTCAAGCGTCACGCTGATATTCTGTCCCGAGTCGATAATGCTCTGGTTGGTGATGGTGACTATGCCCATCGCGTAGTCCACCGTATAGTCCGAATTCTCCGTAAGCGTCACACCGCCTGCGGTCACAATCACGGACCCGCGAGGCACGTTCATGGCGTTCAGGCGGATCTGCGAGCCGGATGACGCCTGATATTCGCCGGTAAGGATAAACTTGTTCTTGTCGGCATATTGACGCGCCACAACGAGCGTGGAGTCGTAAAGCTCCTGATATACATACTGTTCGGCCAGAGCCGGGTTGTTGATTTTCTTTCGCAGATGCGAACCGAAAGGCTCCACTACCGGGAAGATTACCTTGCCCTGCTGCGAGAGGATGGTATAGCCCTCGACAAAGTCGAAGAAGCCGTCGGGATTGCTCTCTTCGTTCGAGTCGATGCGGTCAAGGTTCATCACCTGCAGCAGCGACTGATTGTTCAGCCCCGGCACGGGAAGATAGTTGATCTGCGTGCCCGTAGTGTCCGAGAGATACTTGATGTTGAGTTTGAACTTCGATTTCTGAATCTGATACCCGCCCAGCGAATACACGTTTTTCATCATCAGCTTCCACATGGGAAGGCGCGGCGACGTAGTCGTGCTTTTCAGCATCTTCAGGTAGAGGCTCTGGTCCGTGCTCGTGATGTCGCCGGAGAATTCGCCCACCTGATACACCTGGCCGCGATATGTATACTCGAATGCCACGGCCAGCACCTCATCGGCGTTGAGCGCGGACTTCACGGAAATATATCCTAACGTTGCGTTGAGCGTATATTCCGAGCTGCTCAGCAGGCGGGCGCTCTCCACCTTCTCGTAGTCCTTGCCGCCATCGATGCCGTAAGCCGAAAGCGGAGCCAGCGCCTGCGTCACATCGTTGATGTTGCGTGCGCCGGGATATTGTGTCTTGATAGTCTCGAGCAGATTGTTCGATGCATTCGCCGGATTGGGGAGCGAAGGATTCGTGCGCCAGTAGTCGTTGGCCAGAACCGAGTTCTCGCCAAGATCCTGAAAGGCCACGAGGTTGCGCGACTGCTCGTATTTGCCAGTCTTGTTCGTAACCCACACCTCGATGCGCGTGATGTTTACCCCCGACGATACGTACGGCAGTTTCGAAGCGAACTCATCATAATTGTCCCTGAAGAAATGAGCCAGAAAATAGTGGCGGTTCTGGTCGTACTCGTCGGCGTTGACTGTGAAGGGCGTCGTCTGCGCGCCTCCCTTGGTGTTCACGGTCTTCGACTCGGAATTCTGCTGCGAGATCAGCGCCGTGGCCGTGAGTTTACCGAACTGAAGCTTGGTTTTGAAGCCGAACAGTGCCGTTGAACCTCGTATGAGCGACGAACCCGTGGTAAGTGATACGTTACCGGCCTCGATGCTCTTGACAATGTCATCCTCCTGCCCTTCATAGGCAAGCTTGATGTTCTTGGAGTCGAAATCAAAGGTGGCGTCCGTATTGTAGCTCATGTTGAACTTCATGCGGTCGCCCACGGAGGCATTGATCGTAGCCTGGATTTTCTGGTCGAAATCGAAGTAGGTCTTGCGGCGCGAGGAAAGCGAGAGCGAGGGATTGTCCGTCTTGTTGCTCTTGATGCCCATCTGCACCTGCACGGAGCCCTGCGTGCGAAGCTGCACGCCGCCAGGGCCGAAGATTTTCTCCAGCGGCCCGAGCGCAAAATTCATGTCGAAGATATTGAATGGCTGCTTCTCGGTCGAGGTCAGAAATTCCTGATTGCGCGTGCGGTAGTAGTTCTGCATCGAGCGGCGTATCTGCCAGTTATTATACTGGTCGGCCGTGAGCATGAATGGCGTGGCGATGTCGAAATTACCCACACGCGTCCGCACTACATATCCCCCGCTTTCCGGATCATACTCCGCCTCCGTCTTGATATTCGACGGCGCCGTGAGGTCATAGGCCAGCTCGTTCTCCATCAGCTGCTCATAGTTCTGAGGCACGGTCTGGAGCACGGGGAAAGGCATCATTATGGAGTCGCCCGGAGGCGCAGGCGGATAGGCCCCGGGAGCAGGAGGCGGAAGTTCGCTCTTGTAGTACTGAGCCGAAGCACCCGGAATCAGATACAGCAACAACAACAGGGCACACCAAAGCCCGCTGGCGCCGCAGAATCTGCGGAAACAGCGTAGTATGTGTGTGCACATATGGCCGGAATGATTGGTTTTCAGATGCTTCATTTCAGTTGTGCAGCTTTTTCCGGAAGAAGACGCATCGGCTGAAATACCTCCGCGCGGAAGCTGTCAGAGCCTTGGAAGGGCCTTCTTGATAGCCTCCTCGACTTTTACCGCCGGACTTTCCTTGAAGATGGCTGTAAGCACCTTCTCCGAAGCCTTGCGGTCGAAGCCGAGCATCACAAGCGCTGCGTGAGCCTCCTCGAAGGCGGCCGTGCGCGAGGCCTGTGTTTCCCCGGGCTGCAATACTAACGTAGCATCCGTGCTTTTTATTTTATCACGGAGGTCTACAATTATTCTTTCAGCTGTTTTTGTCCCTATGCCCTTGACGCCTTTGAGCCGTTTGGAATCCCCTGTGGCGATTACGTTTTCCAGATCTCTGGAGCCCAGCGAGGAGAGCACGATCAGGGCCGTGGAGGCGCCCACGCCGCTTACGCCTATGAGCATGCGGAAGAGCTCACGCTCGCGCTCCGTGGCGAAGCCGTAAAGCTGGTAGGTGTCCTCGCGTATCACCTCGTGCACGTGCAGGCGCACCTCTTTCTTCCCTTCGAGAGCGCTGAAGGTCTGGAGCGAGATGCTGAGCAGATAGCCCACGCCCCCGGAAGTTTCGAGCACGGTAGCCGCCGGATTTAGCGACGCCACGGCGCCGCGGATGTATTCTATCATAGTTTGCCGGGTATGAACGGGGACGCAGCCTCGGCCGCGTCCCCGCATTTTTCAGTCTGTGTCAGTAGCCGCGGTTCAGCAGTACTTGCCGAATGCAGCATTGCGCATGTCGCCTGTCTCGTTGAAGGCGTTGTGGAATTCGAAAGCCGCCTTGAGCGTGCAGGGGGTCTGGCCGCCCTTGCCCAGCTTCATATAGTCCCAGAGGAGTTCCTTGTACATGGGGTGCGCGCACTTCTCGATGATGAGCTTCGCACGTTCCTCGGGATCCTTGTGGCGCAGATCGGCCACGCCCTGGTCGGTCACGAGGATGTCCACCGAGTGCTCGCTGTGGTCGGGATGCGCAACCATGGGTACGATGTTGGAGATCATGCCGCCCTTGGTCACGGAAGGACAGCTGAATATCGACAGGTAGGCGTTGCGGGTAAAGTCGCCCGAACCGCCGATGCCGTTCATCATCTTGGTGCCGAGAACGTGAGTGGAGTTCACCGAGCCGAAGATGTCGGCTTCGAGAGCCGTGTTCATGGCGATGACGCCCAGACGGCGGATAACCTCGGGATTGTTGGAAATCTCGGCCGGTCGCATCAGAATCTTGTCGTGGAAGAAATCAATGTCCGCGAAGAGCTTGCGCTCCGTGTCGTCCGAGAAGGTCATCGAGCAGGTGGAGGCGAAGGTGCACTTGCCCTTCTTCAGAAGCTCCAGCACTGCGTCCTGAATCACTTCAGTGTACATCATGAAATTGGGCAGTTCCTTGCTCTCGCCAAGATCATAGAGCACGGCGTTGGCCACATTGCCCACACCGCTCTGGAGAGGCAGGAATTCCTTGGGCAGGCGACCGGCCTTGTATTCGCTCACGAGGAAGCGCACCACGTTCGAACCGATCTGCTGGCTCACTTCGTCAACGGCCGTGAAAGGCTTCACGCCGTCGAGCATGTTGTTGCGCACAATGCCCACGACTTTCGAGGGATCGATCTTGAGCACGGGCGAGCCGATGCGGTCGTTTGCGGCGTAGATGGGAATCTCGCGGCGGTAAGGGGGATCCTGGAGAAGCACTACATCGTGCATCCCGAGGAGGCTCGAGGGAAGTGCCTCATTGAGCTCGATAAAAATTTTATCGGCCATCATTGCATAGGTAGGCACATTGCCCACACCTGTGCCGAGTATGACTTCGCCGTCGGGTGTTATGTCGGCAGCCTCGATGATTGCGTAGTCAAGCTTGCCGTAGAAGCCGTAGCGCATCTCCTGGGCCATTTCCGAGAGGTGGCGGTCGAAGTAGTGCACATCATGGCAGTTGATGCGCTTGCGCAGATCAGGCACGTTCTGATAGGGAGCACGCATATTTATGGCATTTGCGCGCGAGAGTGCGCCGTCCACATGGTCGCTTGTCGATGCACCCGTGAAGAGATTCACCTTGAAGGGCCGTCCTGCCTCATGCTCGCGGGTTGCCTTTTCAGCCAGGGCGTCGGTTATTACTTTGGGAGTACCGGGGGCCGTGAAGCCCGAAAGGCCGATGGTATCACCGTCCTTAATCATTTCTGCGGCTTCCTGAGCCGTCATATAGTTGAATGCCATAGCTATATATGATTGGTTGTTTTTATCGATTGTTTTTCACTGACTATTATCCTCCGAGGCTGTCAGTCCTTGAATTTGGGGCTAAGGATTTCCGCCCATATCACTCCGCGCCGCAGATCCTCCGGGCTGGAACCGAGGAGTTCGGCTGCCGCCGACGGAGTGGTGCTCATCGCAGCAAGCTGTGCTTCCGTCCCCGCATCGGCGTCGCTTGTCGCGCGGATGCCCTCTTCGCCTGAGATGAATGGCTCGGGTGCGGTCTCGACTGTCAGGGGCTGCGGTGCTTCTGTGAGCGGACTCTCCCATGGCCTGAAGGCCCCGGCCTCGGCGATATGCCTTTTCGCTACGGTGCGTGCAGGCTGTGGAGCTGGACGTTTCGCCGCGGCACGTGGTGTGGCAGCCCTATGGTGCTCTTGCGCATTGGCCGTCCCGGACTTCTCGGTCAGCTTCTTGATGAGCGGGCCGATAAAGTAGCTCCAGATGGCTATACCGCCTATCAGGAGTCCGATTATCGTATCTGATATGTCCGAGAAGTCCACTTTTTTTTGTATTTTTGCACAAAATTACTCATTCTTGTGCAAAGTCCCAAATTTTTTATATACAGGACATGTCTGAAATATCAAAAAAAATATATATCGAGACCTACGGCTGCCAGATGAACGTGGCTGATTCGGAGGTCGTTGCATCCATCGCCGGCATGGCCGGATATGAACTGGCCGAAAGCCTGGAGCAGGCCGACACCGTATTGCTCAACACTTGCTCCATTCGCGACAATGCCGAGCAGAAAATTGTCCATAGATTGCAGGCCCTCAACGCTATGCGTCGCCGCAAGGATACGCCCCTGCGCTATATAGGCGTGATAGGTTGCATGGCCGAGCGCGTGAAGGACGAACTCACCGAGAAGCATGTGGACATCGTGGCCGGTCCTGACTCATATCTTGATCTCCCTGCCCTGCTCGCTGCCGCCGAGAGTGGTCATAAGGCAGTGAATGTGGAGCTTAGCACCACCGAAACGTATCGCGATGTCGTGCCGGCACGAATCCCGGGGCAGAACGTCTCCGGCTGGATCAGCATCATGCGAGGCTGCAATAACTTCTGTTCGTATTGCATCGTCCCCTATACACGAGGCCGCGAACGCTCGCGCCCTCTGCAAAGCATTCTGCGCGAACTTGCCGACTTGCGTTCGCGCGGGTATCGCGAAGTGACGCTTCTTGGCCAGAACGTGAACAGCTATTCATACACTGACGAGGCAACCGGTGAAGTGGTTTCTTTCCCGCGTCTGCTTGAAGCGGTAGCCGAGGCCGCTCCGGATATGCGTGTGCGCTTCACGACCTCGCATCCCAAGGATATGAGCGACGAGACACTCGATGTCATAGCCGCACACCCCAATCTCTGCCGCTGGATACATCTTCCCGTGCAGAGCGGCTCCAATCGCGTGCTCGATCTGATGAACCGCAAATACACCCGCGAGTGGTATCTCGGTCGCATTGCTGCAATTCGCAGCCGTATCCCCGACTGCGGCATCTCGACAGATGTCTTCACGGGCTTCCACGACGAGACGGAGGAGGATTTCCTGCAGACTCTCTCGCTCATGGAAGAAGTTGGCTTCGACTCGGCGTTCATGTTCAAGTACTCCGAGCGCCCCGGCACCCTCGCATCACGCACTATGCCCGACAATATTCCCGAAGACGTAAAGATCGAACGCCTCAACCGCATGATCGCCCTCCAGAACAAACTCTCGCTTCAGTCGAATCAGCGCGATATCGGGAAGGTGTTCGAGGTGTTGGTCGAAGGCGTGGCCAAGCGTAGCCGCGAGCAGATGGTGGGACGTACTTCGCAGAACAAGACGGCTGTTTTTCCCCGCAAAGACGGCATCAAGGTTGGCGACACGGTGCGTGTGCGCGTGTTGGATGCTTCTTCCGCAACTCTTCTCTGCGAAGTCTGCGAGGATTGAGCTGCCCCATAGCCTATGTCCGAATCCTCGCAGGCCGTCATCGAGCGTCTTAGCCGTCTTCTCCGCATTGAATATGAGGAGGAGAAGGCTTCGTTTCTTAAAGTTGCCGACGGCGCGGGCATTGCTCGTCTTGTCGAGCGCGGACGCGCATGGTTCCCCGTGAAGCTTGTCGGTGATTTCTACAACTCGCTCGATATAAGGCTTGTTGAGATTAGGCGTGCCGATGCGGATGCCTCCGATCCGGACGCTCCCAATGAGTTCGAGTATGGCAAGCCTGTCGTGTTTTTTACGCTCGTCGGCGACCCCGGAGCCGCTCCACGCCTGCTTTTTACGGGCACTGTAAACTTTGTGGATGGGCCGCGTATGCTCGTTGCCATTCCGGACGGCGCGCTGCTGTCACAGCTCGAGGCCCCCGGCGCTCGCGCAGGTGTCATGCTGTCCTTTGACGAGACCTCGTTCCGGGCGCAGTTCGATGCTCTCGCCGCCTTGAGTCGTCGCGACAGCCGCATGGCGGCCCTCAACGATTTCATCTCTGCCCCCAAGGCTGTCTCGCTCCCGCTCGCTGTGCCGCGTCTTGGCTTCTGTTATCTCAATCAGTCGCAGGAAGCGGCAGTGAACAAGGTGCTCGCTGCACGCGATGTCGCCGTAGTTCATGGTCCTCCAGGCACAGGCAAGACAACAACTCTCGTGGAAGCGATATACGAAACGCTGCGTCGTGAAAGTCAGGTGCTCGTATGCGCCCAGAGCAATATGGCCGTGGACTGGATATGCTCGCGTCTGCTGGAGCGGGGTGTCCGGGTGCTCCGTATGGGCAATCCCTCGCGTGTGACCGACGAGATGCTATCACATACCTTCGAACGACGATTCGAATCTCACCCCGACTATCCAACACTGTGGAGCATACGCAAGGCAATACGCGAGTTGCGTTCCTCGCGGCGTTCGGAAAACCGACATCAGAAGCTCGACAGCTTACGCTCGAGGGCGCAGGAGCTCGAGATCCGTATCTGGCATGATGTCTTCGCCTCTGCCGGTGTCGTAGCCTGCACTTTGGTGGGCAGTGCATCGCACATGCTGGACGGAATGACGTTCAATACGGTATTTATCGACGAAGCGGCGCAGGCATCAGAGCCTGCGTCCTGGATTCCCATGCGGCGTGCCCGCAGGATGATTCTTGCAGGCGATCATTGCCAGTTGCCTCCTACCGTGAAGAGTTTCGAAGCTGCCAAAGGCGGCCTCGGACGTTCTTTGATGGAGCGTATAGCCGACAACCATCCGGAATGCCTCTCGCTGCTGTCCATACAATATCGTATGCATAGCGACATTATGCGCTTTTCGAGCGATTGGTTCTACGGTTCTCGCTTGAGCGCCGCGCCCGAGGTCGCGTGCCGCGGTATTATGGATTTCGATAAACCCGTGGAGTGGGTGGATACAGCATTGATTCCATCCGAGCCGGATGATTCTCCGGACCCCGATCTCGCTTTCCGTGAGGCGCTTGCCGGCCGGACATTCGGTCGTGTGAATAAGGCCGAAGCCCGTCTGACGCTCGAGATTCTTCATTCCTTCTTCGAGCGTATAGGCAAAGCCAGGGTGCTTGACGAGCGCATCGATGTGGGGCTTATTTCGCCGTATCGCGCGCAGGTCAGGTATTTGCGGATGCTTATTCGTCGCGAGTCATGGTCCAAGCCTTATCGGCATTTGATTTCGATAAATACCGTCGATGGTTTTCAGGGACAGGAACGCGATATTATCATGGTATCGCTCGTGCGGAGCAATGACAAGGCGCAGATTGGCTTCCTTCGCGATCTCCGGCGCATGAACGTAGCCATGACGCGTGCCCGGATGAAGCTCATTATCGTCGGGAATGTTCCCACTCTGGTGGCGGCACATCCCTTCTATCGCCGCCTGCATGAATATGTAGAGAGTCTTGATTGAATATTTTAGAGCGTGGATTTTGATTTGTGCGGGCTTTGTTGTAACTTAGCGAATCAAACCTTGACAATACCTTAAAACTGAATTACGGATGAACCGTTCCCTGACACTGACCAAGAACGAAGTGGCTGCTTGGCTCGGTAAGAGCCCCGCTGACTTCACACGCGATGATATTATTCGCTACATCTCCGAAAATCAGGTGGAGATGGTAAATTTCATGTATCCGGCTGCAGACGGACGCCTGAAAACCCTTAATTTCGTAATCAACTCGCTCGAGTATCTCGAAACCATTCTCACTCTGGGCGAGCGCGTCGACGGATCCTCACTTTTCCCATTCATAAGTGCCGGATCGTCGGACCTTTATGTGGTCCCCCGCTACCGCACGGCCTTTGTTGATCCCTTTGCTCCCGTGCGTACGCTCACGATGCTCTGTTCCTTCTTCGATAAGGATGGCAAGCCTCTTGCTTCATCTCCGGAAGTAACTCTCGATAAGGCTTGCAGGAAGTTCACGGAAGTGACCGGTCTCGAGTTCCACGCAATGGGCGAACTGGAGTTCTACGTTATCGCTCCCGATCCGGGCTCTTTCCCCGCAACTGACCAGAAAGGCTACCACGAAAGCGCTCCATTTGCCAAGTTCAATGATTTCCGCACCTTGGCTATGAGCTACATAGCTCGCACGGGAGGACAGATAAAATATGGACACTCGGAAGTGGGCAACTTCACCCTCGGTGGACTGGTCTATGAGCAGAACGAGATTGAGTTCCTGCCTGTCGACGCTCGTCAGGCTGCCGATCAGCTCATGCTTGCTAAATGGGTTATTCGCAATCTCGCGGCAAAGATGGATCTGAATGTCACCTTCGCGCCGAAGATCACGGTGGGCAAAGCCGGCTCGGGCCTGCACGTTCATATGCGTCTTATGCATCCCGACGGGCGCACCGCCATGCTTACGCCCGAACGCAAGTTGTCGGATAGCGCGCTTCGTGGCATAGCAGGTATTATGGACCTTGCGCCCGCTCTCACTGCGTTCGGCAATACGAATCCCACCAGTTATTTCCGGCTCGTGCCGCATCAGGAAGCGCCTACCAATGTCTGCTGGGGCGACCGCAACAGATCCGTCCTCGTTCGTGTGCCTCTTGGCTGGACGGCCGAGGCCGACATGTGCGCCAAAGCAAATCCCGGAGATTCTACTCCGGCCGAGGTGGATCCCACAAGAAAACAGACCTTTGAAATCCGTTCTGCCGACGGCTCGGCCGATATATATCAGCTCCTTGCCGGTCTGGCCGTGGCTGTGCGGCACGGCTTCGAGATGCCCGACGCTCTCGACGTGGCCGAGCGGACTTATGTGGATGTGAATATTCATTCCGCCGAGAATGCCTCGAGGCTCGCTGCTCTTGACTCGCTTCCCGTTTCATGCCACGATTCTGCCCGGTGTCTTGAGAATAAGGCATCTGTGTTCACTGATAAGGATGTCTTCTCTCCTGAAATGATCGAAGGCGTTTGTGCGCGTCTCCGTGCGCAGGACGACCGTCATGCCCGCGCGGCTCTTGAGGATCCCGACAAGATGCTGGAGATGGTCAAGCAGCATTTCCATTGCGGGTGATATGGATTTGCTGAACTTCGATAGTGGTGTTATTCTCCTCGCGGGGAATTTAATCTAAATAATAGAAGTGAAATGGTTTCGGTAATCTTTTTAGTTATCGGTCTGGTCCTTATTCTTGTCGGTGCGTCCAAGCTTACGGACGGTGCAGCGGACGTCGCGCGGCGCTGGGGCGTTTCGGATCTGATTGTCGGTCTCACGGTCGTTGCCTTCGGCACCTCGGCACCCGAATTCGTAATCAGTCTTTTTTCTGCGCTCGACGGGCGCACGGAAATGGCGATAGGCAATGTCGTGGGTAGTAATATCTTCAATGTGCTTGCGATTATAGGCATAACAGCACTCGTTAGGCCCATCAAGATTGAACGAAGTATTCTCACATCCGATATTCCTTTGGTGCTTGTCTCTGCCCTTGCTCTGTTGGCTATGGGGAGCGGTCCTTGGCTTGGTGACACGGCTCCTCGCGTATTGACGCGTGCCGATGGAATCGTCCTGCTCTTGTTCTTCGCCATTTTCATGCGCTATACTTTCGCACGCGCCAAGTCCGCGGAAGTGGCTCTGGACGATGCTGTTGCAGAGGTCCTTCCGCTGTGGAAATCCATTCTTTGGATTGTACTGGGCCTTGCCGGTCTTATAATAGGCGGGAATCTTTTCGTGAACGGTGCTTCCGGAATTGCCAGGGCCTTAGGCGTCAGCGATGCCGTAATCGGCCTTACGATTGTTGCGGCAGGGACTTCATTGCCCGAGCTTGCCACGTCTGTCGTTTCGGCCGTCAAAGGTAAGCCCGGTATGGCCGTTGGCAATGTCATCGGTAGTAATATCTTCAATATCTTCCTTGTGCTCGGAGCTTCCGCAACGATCCGACCTCTGACATTCGGCAGTATCGGTATTGTTGATTTGTTGGTGCTCGCCGGCTCTTGCCTGCTTTTCTGGCTCACAGGAGCCGTGTACGGAAAGAGAACCTTCACGCGTGTGGAAGGCGCTGTCCTTACGATTGCCTATATCCTTTATACGGTTTATCTCCTGCGTTGATTCAGCGCCCGGCCGTGTCGCCCATAAACAGGCATGCGTCTCCGTAGCTCAGGAAGCGATAGCCATTTTTGAGTGCGTGGCGATATACATCTCTCCAGCTCTCTCCGATAAAGGCGCTCACTAATAGCAGGAGGGTCGACTGAGGCTGATGGAAGTTTGTGAGCATTCCGGATACAATGCGATATTTGTATCCGGGTGCGATTATGATGCGTGTATATGCATTGAGCGTGTCGAGTCCTTCCGTTTGAAGGTATTTGCTGATATTGTCCAATGCCTGACTTGCAGACATAGACGAAGGCTTATCATATGCAGTCCATTGAGGTAATTCCCCGGTCCAATTTCCGGAGCCGATTTCTTTGCCGATATGATACAGACTCTCGAGCGTGCGCACACTCGTTGTGCCGACGGCTATTACCGGGCGTCCCTGGGCGATAAAGTCTCGGAGTTCATCGATAAGTTCTTTTCGGACGGTCACGAATTCGCTGTGCATATCGTGCTCTCCTATTTGATCGGACTTTACCGGCCGGAATGTGCCTGCGCCGACGTGCAGTGTCAGCTCACGCCGAGCTATGCCTCGAGAGTCAATTTCTTCTAAAACGGCGTCTGTGAAATGCAGTCCGGCCGTCGGTGCGGCCACAGATCCTTCGATGTGGGAAAATATCGTCTGATAATCGCTGCTGTCTGCTTCCTCCGAGCTACGGTTTAGGTAGGGTGGGATGGGGATTTCGCCCGCAGCGCCTATTATTTCGCTGAAGGATACACAGCCGCTCCATGTAAATTTGATTTCAGGCGATCCGTCATTTCCCACAGCTCCCGTGCGCTCGGCCTTCAGTGTACACGTTTTTCCATCGGGAAGTGTCACGTCAAGTTCAAGCTGGCCCTCTTTCCAACGTTTGGAATTACCGATCAGGCAACTCCAACAGCATTCCTTTGTTGCTGCGAACGAGCGTTCGTAGTCAGCCGGAGATGTGGGTTCGAGGCAGAAGATTTCAATCTTAGCCCCCGATGCTTTGCGAAAGCGGAGACGTGCGTTTATGACTCGGGTATTGTTGTACACCAGCACGGCATCCTCCGGCAATAAGGAGGGTAGGGCCTTGAATATTGTATCTCTGAGCGTGCCTGTCGCCTCCCTTACCAGAAGTTTGCATTCATCGCGTTTCTCCAATGGGTGTAATGCGATTCGCTCCTGCGGAAGTGGATAATTGTAATCCTTGATTTCTATGCTTCTGGGGTTGGATGCCTGGTCGGATATGTGCTGCATGGTGTGCTGATTAATTCGCCACCCTTGGCATCGCTCGTGGGTGAGCTGGATGCCAAGGGTGGATATTTGTGAAGTCCGTAGACGCTTGGTTCCCGGGATTATTCCGGAGCGTCAGTTAAGTCAGTCTGCTTTTTTCTCTTCGCTGTGGCTGTTCTTCCCTTTGCTCTTGGAAGTGTAGCCATAGCCGTAGGTGCGGCCCTGTGCACCATATGTACGGTACTGGCCATAGCGGCGGTACAGATAGGAGCCGGAGCCCATGTCTACACCGTTGAGCACGATGTAAACCTTCGAGAATTTATCCTGCTTGATGGCCTGATGCAGAACTCGGAGGCCGCGACGAGAAGAGTAGTTGGCGCGGGTGACGAAGATCTGAAGATCGCTCTCACGAAGGATGAGATACGTATCCGACACAATGCCGAGAGGTGCGGAGTCGATGATGATGTAATCGAACTCTTCGCGCAGCTTGGTCATCATCTCATGCATGTTGGGGCTCATGAGAAGCTCGTTGGGGTTGGGCGCAACTGGGCCGGCAGTGAGGATGTAAAGGTTGGGATTATCCTTCGATTGGATAAGGAGCTTGTTGATATCCGTTTCCTGGCCGGAGAGATAGGTCGTGGCACCGCGCTGGTTGCTCATGTGGAAACGGTGGGCAAGTGCGGGACGACGGATATCAAGACCGATTACCAGTGTTTTTTTGCCCGTCAATGCGTAGGTCATTGCAAGGTTCACGGCAATGAACGTCTTACCTTCACCGGACACTGCCGACGTAACGAGGATAACTTTGTTTTCCGTGCCTCGGCTCGTAAATCCGATATTGTTGCGGAGAAGACGGAAAAGCTCGGCAATAGGTGTCGATACATTCTCCCCGATCACAACTTCTTCCTTGGTTTTCGAACCCGATTTACAGATTTCGCCGAGGATGGGAACTGACGTAAGACGTTCCAGTTCTTCCTGGTCTTTGAAAATCGGGAAGATAAGACGACGGAGGAGAATTACGCCTGCCGGAATCAGGAGGCCGATTACGAGACCGATAAGAAGAATTCTGTTTCTATCGGGAGCGACAGGGCCTGAACCGACGGGGTCGTCGATAAGGCGCGCGGTATTCGTCGCCAGTGTCTTCTGAAGAGCGATTTCTTCACGACGCTGCAGGAGGAAGGTGTAGATGTTTACCTTAACCTGCTGTTCGCGGAAGATTTCCTGCAGACCCTTGTCGATCGGGGGTAGGGAGGACAGCTGACCTTCGCTGCGGTTCTCGAGAGAAGCGATAGAACCTCTGCGGGTAGACATCACCTTGCGAGTGGAGGCGATGTTGGAAAGCAGACGGTACTTGTCGTGAGAGAGGTCTTCCTGCATCTTTGTCACCAGCGGATTATCTGGCGTCGAGCTCTGAAGCATACGGTTGAGCTGAAGGACCTTGCGGTTATACGCCTCAATCATTGCGCCGATGCTCTGGTCCGATACGGCCGACGGCAATGTCTCGTAGATGTCGGCATTCGACACCATGCGTTCGATGTCATCGAGCATTCGCAGATCGGCATCGATGCTCGTCAGCTGAGCCTCGTAGTTGGACTTTTGGCTAAGGTTCATGTTGGCCTGCGAGCTGAGGTCCACAATCTGATGCTTCTGGCGATAATCCTGAAGTCGATTCTCAACGTCCTTCAGTTCGCCCGAAATCATCACGAGACGGTCGAGAATAAAGGCTTCCGTCTGAATGGCCGAACGGTTCTTGTCCTCGATTATCTGGCGGTTATAGAAGTCAATCAGTGCATTTACAATATCTTTACCCTCTTCGATATTGGGCGTGTTGTAGCTGATGTTGACAATGCTGGGTGAATTCTGATTGATGGAGAGGAATAGCGACGATGAAATTCGGCTTGCTACGCTTCGTCTGCTGTTGATGCTCGCAATAAGCGTACCGTTCAGCTTTCCTGCTCCGGGAGTCTGCGATATCTCAAGAGTGCCCTGGGATAGTTCGACGTCAACGGGAAGCGTGGTACCGTCAAGAACTTTTTCTTCTTTTTCTCCACCGAAATGCGAGACTATCTTGATGTCGTAGCTATCCTCGCCTACTCGCTTGATCTCTGCTTTGATGGGTGACTTTAGATTATGCAGAGACACAGAATCCATGCGGAGCTGCACGGGATTCGAACCATAGATAGGCGAGTTTCTGAAACGCCCCTTATATGCGTAACTGTATGCAAGATTGAGGGAGTCGACAATATTGATCAGCGAATTACGACTCTTTAGGACCTCAAGCTCGGTTTCATCGATAAAGTCTTTGTTGTCGACAAGCTGACGGTGCATCGTGATTGCATTCGACGTCTTATTCTTGTCATCACTAAGATAGATGGCCGCAGTGACTTGATATGTCGGGACAATCGTAGAATAATAATAATAGGAAAAGCAAAGTGCTATTATGCCACAGACCGCAAACCACTTCCAGTGAGCAAGGTAGTCCAGAAGAAGGCCCATCGTGTCAAAGCCTTCTTCATTGCTGTCTTTATTGTTGTTCAGGTTGTCTACGTTGATTTCTGACATGGTGGATTAGAGTCTTGTGAGTGTTATAATGCTGATAACGAGGCCTGCAATTGACGAAAGACCGCCGACGATTGTAAGAACGGCACCTACTGCCGGGTTGAGTGTCCACGAACGGTTCTTCATTGACTGGTTGGGCTCAACGTAGATAATGTCGTTCTGCTGGAGGTTGTAGTAGGGAGAGAGGAGAAGATTCTTGTCTGTGAGGTCAATTCGATGTATTTCACGGGTGCCGTCGGCATTGAGACGGTATAGAAGAACGTTTTCGCGCTGTGCCTGAATGTCAAGGTCTCCTGCAAGTGCGATGGCTTCAAGTATGTTCATACGTTCATTCTTGGACTGCACCTGTCCGTTTGTTTTCACTGCACCAAGCAACGTAACTCGGAAGTTCATCAGTCGGACGTCTACACTCGGCTTGTCCTTGACAAAACGAGGATATACTCCATTTAAAATTTCCTGTGCTAACTGGCTCTTGGTCATGCCGGCTACATGAAGCATTCCTAACATGGGGAAGTCGATATATCCATCAGCATTAACGAGGTAGTACATCGTATTGCTCTCGGAAGAAGTGTTGTTGATATTGCCTCGGTTTGATTGTGATGTCACAATTTTTCCATCAGCATCCAAATACATTCCCGTTCCCTTGTTGAAAGGCGCGAGAGCTGTAAAATCGCTACCTTGAAGCTCGATGTTGAGCAGGTCACCGGGCATGAGTGTAGGATCTGAAGGCGCGGGAATCTGTTGGAGTACTTCAACAGGAATTTCGTCGACTTTCTGAATGTACGCCACTTTTTTTGGCGAGGAGCACGATGTCACACATAGTGCCGTAGCAATGGCGAATAGAAAAGCAAGCTTCTTCATTGCAGGAGTTTGTATGTTTGATTGATTTATTTTAGCGATGTTGAATGGTGATGCTATTATTTAGCGCGGCAAAGATACTAAAAAATCTTTATAAATGCAAGAAAAGTTGACGGTAGAATTCGGCCTTTTTTTCAAGCGACATTGGAAACGCTCGACTCGTTGAGGGCATTCTCCAGATGTCAAGACCACTTTCAGAACGCACATGCTCTCCCATTTTCGGAACGCGTGTGTCGGTAAGCGACGCGATGACTCCTGCCGCTTTCTCCCCGGTCGTGGCAATTGTATGACATTCCGGCATGGTCGCTAAAAGTGATTTAAGATCCACCGGTTCGATGATGTCGAGATACTTGTCCGAGGCGTTTCCTTTCAGCCTCCTGATTTTGTAACCCGTATCATTCAGTGCGATGTGATGCTGCGTAATAGTGCTGATGATTTTATCAAGATCAAAGTTCTTTCCGTCCGGAAGCATGAGCGCAGAAGGCGAACCATGGAATATCAATCCGATTATCCGCCAGAAATCATTTGTCCTGTTAGGATAGTAGAAATTCATGCTCCATCGGTGCGCCCCCGGTGGAAAAGTCCCCATAATCAGTACTTTCGCGTCCTCAGGCGTAAATGCCGTCCAAGGGTGAATTTCTATCTCTCCATATTCCTCATTCAATATTTTATCCGTCATGTCGTCTTTTTTTGATTTTCGTTTGTTATAATTTTATTAATCCCTCAAAGCTACATCGATATGTCGTACTTCAATGATTGTCTCCTTAAGGTAAGAACCGGCGAAATGCCTCTTAACGGCTCGCTCCTTATTTCTCGTCCTTTTTTGGATGATAACAACTTCTCGCGCAGTGTTGTTTTGATGGTCGATTGCGAAGAATCGAACGGCGAAGCTTTGGGCATTATTCTCAATCGGCCCCTCGACCTCGGAATCAACGATGCACTCGGAGGACTTGACTTACCCGGTAATCCGCAGATGTATCTTGGCGGACCGGTTGGCCAGGATAGACTTGTCGTGATCCATAGACTTGGCCCGGAAATAATCCCCGATTGCATCGAAGTCGAAGATGGGCTTTACGTTGGAGGTGATTTTGATGCAGTGCAGGATTACATCCGTGCCGGTGGCGAAACAGATGGAGTCATTAAATTCGTCATCGGTTATTCGGGCTGGAGTCGCGGACAACTTCGTCGTGAGATCAACGATGCCACGTGGGCAATCGGGTCCCTTCCCGTGGAGGAAATCATGAGTGCCGATGGTGCCGACATGTGGAAGTCCGCTGTTTCGAGGCTTGACGAAAGATATGACTTCTGGAAGCGTCTCCCCTCAAAGCCCGGACTCAATTAAAAAATAGCCGTTGGAAAATTAAGACATCGTAGTACTTTCGGCCGGCTCTCAGCCACGAACGAAGACGTCCGCATGTCTTGAACCCAGCTTTCCCGAACGTTCGCACGGATCCCTCGTTCTCCACCGCTACCTCCGCCGCCAGCTGATGAAGGCCGAGCGTTTCAGCGGCATATGAGCAAAGAAGCTCCAGAGCCCTCGTGCCATATCCGGAATTACGCCACCTTTTCTCTACAAAGATGGCCACATAGGCCCTTCGATCCCGTTGATTATAATCATATATATCCACGGATCCAATGGTTTCCCCTTGATTCTCAAGGCATATCATTAAGCGTAAGCTTCCTCCGCCACGAAGTTCCGCCGAGTAATTCTTGATATAATTCATTATCTGCAGCCTTGACACGGGAGCGGTTGTCACCGTTGTTTCCGGCCGTTCGGGCGCGTTCTCGTGTCTGAAGAGTATGTCTGCATCCTCAGGTTCCACGGCCCGTAGGTATATTGTTCCGTCGCTAAGTTTCATCAGTAAGATTCGTCAAAGAGAGTACGGTTGAGAAGCGATCTGCCTAAAGTCACTTCATCCGTATACTCAAGTTCATTGCCCACCGACACACCTCTTGCAAGTTGCGTAATCTTCAGCCCTTCCGGTGCTATTCCGGGAGCTGTCAGTCGGCGGTAGATATAGTAATTTGTAGTATCACCTTCCATCGTTGCACTCAAAGCGAGGATCACCTCATCCACAGTCCCTGACGCGACTCGTTGTACAAGCGATTCGATTTCAAGAAGATCGGGACCGATACCGTCGATAGGGGAGACGAGGCCCCCGAGCACATGATATACTCCGTCATATTGCCCCGTTGCCTCGATGCTCATCACATCGCGCACGTTTTCAACCACACACACCACGTTCAGTTTCCTCACAGGCGAGGAGCATATGGGACACACGTCCTCCTCGCTGATGTTGTGGCACACACGGCAATATCGTATGTTCTCACGCAGGTCGATTAAAGCCTGACCTATTTCGCGAGCCTCATTTTCGGGACGACGAAGAATATGGAGTGCCAGTCGCAGCGCCGTTTTACGGCCCACGCCCGGCAGCCGCGACAATGCGGTGACGGCATTTTCAAGCAGACTCGACGAAAATTCGTTTTCCATTCTGCAAAGTTACGCAATTTAGAAACGATATCCCAGATTCAGCTGAAAAGAGTTACGCCGTTGAGTCATTTCATTATGCATCGAAGTAAAGTGACGCACGGGTGTCATGCCCACTCCGAAGCTCACCCCGACGATATAATGGTCGTCCCATGCCAACTTCAGTCCGAAGCCCCATTGCGCGTCCACACGCTTGAATCCGTCTCTGAACAAGTTGGATTCATAGAAATCCTCATAGGGCGATTCCGGAGCTGCCGACATTGTCTGACGCGCAGAAAAATTCACGTTCAGCCATGGCCCGGAATACACCTGCATTGTCAGATTCGTTAGTAGCGGGATGCTATATCCGACGCTTATGGGAATCCTTAATCCCCAGTTGGACGCGGACCCGCTATAGAGCTTCAATGCCTCCAGCCGTGAGTTGTCCATACTCCACCCGGTGTAGTAAAGCAGCAGACCCGGCGAAAAGTAAAAATCCTTTGGTAACTGGATCTCTGCCAGACCTCCTGCGGTGAACCCCGCACCGGTATCATAGAATTGTCCGACTCCCGTATTGGAGCTTACATCGAAAGCCAACCGCGCTTCGTATCTCACCCGTGGAATCTTATTCGCGTCCTGTGCGAAAGCAAAGCCCGATCCGATAATAAATGCTATTGCGGCAAGTGTAATCTTACTTTTCATGACAAGCTGTTTTTGAAGGATTATTTCTAATTACATAACAGCTTATTATCATGCACGGTTCAGCGCTCCTCCACCCCGATGTTATATTTGTCGAACACATCCTTTGCGTTTCGGACAAATTCATTACGGCGCCCATGCCACATCGGTGGTATTTCCTCATCGTTTCGGGCCCTGACAACTTTGAACCTTTTGTTCGCCCCGGCTGTGGGAGGTACGGTGAAAAGCAGCTCATATTGTCCCGAGTCAACACGCGCTATACCGTCGTCGCCTCTATGCAGGAACACTCTCACCATCAGACCGCCACGCGTATCCGCAGTCTTCATGTTTGAAATAAAATTTCCGAGACTCCATACCAAATACACCTTTTTATGAGGATGATAGCGATTGTCGCGGAGCTCTATCGGCTGAACAACGTGGGGATGCCCTCCGATGATTATATCCGCTCCGAGTTCTTCCAGCATCCGTGCCTGCTCCTTTTGCGTCGCATTGGGCGTAAGGCGGTATTCATCGCCCCAATGCATGCACACGCATATAAGCTCCGCACCTGCAGCCTTTGTAGCCGCAATGTCCGCAGCTATTTTCCGAGGGTCGATATAGTCTACACGTACATCCTTTCCGGGCACGATTCCATTCGTGCCGTACGTATAATTCAGAAAGCCCACACGGATATTATTGATGTCATATACGGCCGGGATAGCAAGTTTGCGTGCTGCATCATCCTTGTATGTTCCAATATGCCTCAGATGTCTGTTGTCAAGAGAGTCGATAGTTGCCCTGAGTCCGCGGTCGTGACGATCCAGGGTATGGTTGTTTGCCGTCAGGAAAAGATCGAACCCAGCATCGCGTAATGCCTCCGCCCAGGCAGCCGGTGCGTTGAAGCACGGGTAGCCCGTGTGAGGTTTTTCGCCCAGTGGAGTCTCGAGATTCACCACTGCCAGGTCTGCGCCTTCGATCGTCGTTTTCAACCCGTCGAAGCACCCCGAATAGTCCCAGCTCCCGTCCGCTTGCCTTGCATTGTCGATCTGCGCCTGATGCTGCATGGCATCCCCTACAAACAATAATTCCGCATCGTCGTAGCCCATCAGCAATGAGAGCAGGTTTACGACGAGCGGAATTAATATTCCGGTTCCTGAAGCCATGTCAGTCTTTCGACTTTGCTGCCTGCAAAGTGTTTTGCATCAGCGAGCATATTGTCATCGGGCCCACTCCGCCGGGCACGGGTGTGATGAATGAGCATTTGGGTGCCGCATTCTCGTAGTCCACATCGCCCCGGAGGCGGAAGCCGCTTTTGCGCGTTGCATCGGGAACACGTGTGGTGCCGACGTCTATAACCGTAGCACCGTCCTTCACCATATCAGCCGTTATGAAGCCCGGACGACCCAGCGCTGCAACAAGAATATCAGCCTCTCGGCATACTTCGGCAAGGTTCTCCGTGGCGCTATGGCATACCGTCACAGTGGCGTCGCCGGGATAACCCTTCTGCATCAGCATGGCGGCAAGCGGCTTGCCCACGATATTGCTGCGTCCCACGATCACGACTTTCTTGCCGCGGGTCGGGATCTCGTATCTTTTAAGAAGCTCCACAATTCCCGCCGGAGTTGCTGAATGGAAACAGGGCAGACCGATGCTTTGCTTGCCCACATTCACGGGATGAAAGCCGTCAACATCCTTCTCCGGACGCACAGCTTCGATTACGGCCTGCTCGTCGATATGTTTAGGAAGCGGAAGCTGTACGATGAAGCCGTCCACATCCTCGTCTTCATTCAGCTTGGCTATAGTGTCCATGAGCTCTTTCGGATCAAGCGGAGCCTCGTCCGTGCTTTCGAATCGGATCAGCGTGCTTTTGAATCCACATTCCTCACAGGCCTTCACCTTATTGGCCACATAAGTCTCGCTGCCGCCGTCGTGGCCCACAAGAATTGCAGCGAGGTGCGGGCGCCGCTTGCCTGCGGCCACTCGTTCTTCTACCTCACGGGCTATTTCGGATTTGATATCCGCAGCCGTCTGTTTTCCGTCAATGATAGTCATTTCCTACGTCCTTTCATCTGACGCATCATAGCGGCCGGATTCTTCATAGTCGTAGCCATATGCATCATTTTGCGGGTCTGATCAAATTGTTTGAGCACTCGGTTCACCTCCTGCACGCTCATTCCCGAGCCCTTTGCGATACGTTGCACGCGGGTTCCTTTGATGATTTCAGGATTTTCACGCTCCTTGGGAGTCATGGAGTTGATGATAGCCTCGATACCCTTGAATGCATCATTGCTGATTTCCACATCTTTCAGAGCCTTGCCCATACCGGGAATCATGGATGCCAGATCCTTGAGATTACCCATCTTTTTGATCTGCTGGATCTGCTTGTAGAAATCGTTGAATGTAAACTGATTCTTACGTAATTTACGGGCCAGGTCCTCCGCTTCTTTCTCATCAAACTGCTGCTGTGCCCTTTCAACGAGAGAAACGATGTCGCCCATACCGAGAATACGGTCGGCCATACGGTTGGGATGGAATACATCTATGCCGTCCAAGGTCTCCCCCGTGCCTACAAACTTGATGGGCTTCTCGACTACAGAGCGGATGGTGAGGGCCGCACCGCCGCGCGTATCGCCATCGAGCTTCGTCAGCACCACGCCATCGAAATCAAGACGATCGTTGAAGGTCTTGGCCGTATTTACGGCATCCTGACCCGTCATTGCATCCACGACGAAGAGGATCTCCGTAGGCTTTACGGCCTTCTTGATGGCTTCGATTTCATCCATCATCTGCTCGTCCACAGCCAGACGACCTGCCGTATCGACTATCACCAGATCGTTGTGATTGCGCTTTGCGTATTCGATACCGCGTGTAGCAATGCCCACAGGATCCTTTACGCCATCCTCTGTGTACACATCCACACCGATGCTCTCGGCCAGCACTTTCAGCTGGTCAATAGCCGCGGGGCGGTATACGTCTCCCGCAATCAGAAGCGGGCGCATGCTCTTTTCGCTTTTCAGCTTCTTGGCCAGCTTGCCCGTGAAGGTCGTTTTACCCGAACCCTGCAGACCGCTCATAAGGATCACCGTCGGTTTGCCGTCGAGCTTGAGCGCCGATGCCGTGCCACCCATGAGTGCGGTAAGTTCATCGTGAACAATCTTCACCATCATCTCGCCGGGCTTCACAGCCGTCAGTACGTTCTGGCCCAGAGCCTTCTGCTTCACGGTGTCCGTGAAGGTCTTGGCTACCTTATAGTTGACGTCCGCGTCAATGAGCGCGCGGCGCACATCCTTCAGCGTTTCCGCAACGTTTATCTCCGTGATGCGGCCTTCGCCTTTCAGCAGCTTGAAGCTGCGTTCGAGTCTTTCGCTTAGTTTTTCAAACATCCCTTATTCCTTTGTCTTGAGTGAGTTGGTGGCCGTGTCGGGGAAAATCACGGCAGGGCGGAAGCCACGGGCCTCCTCCGGAGTCATGAGCGCGTACGCCATGATTATGACGATATCGCCCGGTTGCACCAGACGCGCAGCCGCTCCGTTGAGGCAAATTACACCAGATCCCCTTTCTCCGGGAATGGTATATGTGTCCAGTCGTGCGCCATTGTTGTTGTTCACGATGTAGACGCGTTCCCCGGGCAGGATATTCGCTGCGTCCAGCAAGTCCTCGTCTATCGTTATGCTGCCTATATAATCCAGTCGCGCTTCCGTCACCGTCACGCGGTGGATCTTGGATTTCATTATCTGAATCTGCATGGTCGTTGTTCGGCTTTGTTCGGACGTTTCCTTAATAGCGGATATTATCGATTAGACGCACATCGCCGTCATATACCGTCACGCATCCGACGGCCCCGTTTGTAGCCTCGTCCCAGCTCGCAATGGGTTGCATTGTCAGTGCATCGACAATCTCATAGTATTCGGTGCGAAGTCCCGGCACGGCGTCGATTTTCTTCGTCACGCTCGCCTTTACCTCGGCCGGAGTCATGCCCGATGCTTTCTCGTCAAGGCTCTCAAGAAGGACGCGACGGATATTCGGAGCAACTTTACGCCCCTCGGGTGTCAGGCGCACATTGCGGGAACTCAATGCAAGACCGTCCTCCTCGCGGACTATCGGGCAATCCACAATTTCAAGATCCGTGAATCCTTCCAGCTCTGCCATTTTGCGTATCACCGCAATCTGCTGGAAATCCTTCTCGCCGAAATAGGCGCGGGCGGGGCGAGTCATGGCGAATAATTTGCTCACGATCTGTGCCACGCCGTTGAAGTGGCCGGGACGCATAGCCCCTTCCATCACTTCGGCCACGGGGCCCAGCGCGAATATCCTTGTGTCAGGTTCCGGATATACTTCCTCCACAGAAGGCATGAAAGCATAGTCCACGCCGCAGGCCTCCAGCATGGCGGCGTCCGCCTCTTCCGTGCGCGGATATGTGCGCAGATCGTCGGGATTGTTGAACTGTGTGGGATTTACAAACACGCTCACAACCACGATGTCGTTCTCCTTGCGGGCTCGTTCCACCAGCGAACGGTGTCCCGCATGAAGAGCGCCCATGGTCGGCACGAGGCCTATTGATTTGGCTTCTTTGCGGGCCGGGGCAAGTTTGTTTTCCAGCTCCGCAATCGTCTTGATTATTTCCATTTTAGATATGAGCGTCCGGGGACGCCGCTATAAACCGTGCAAAATTACGCAAATTCCCGCAAACTACAAAATCAAAACCGCGTATGCTACTTTGCAAGTTCCATTCCGGTAATTTCTAATGAGGTTTTCTCCGGGAATGATACTGTTACCAATAACTCTGAATCCGTTCTTTCCCGGCGATTATTATGTGTAGTGGCCTGATATTCAAGAAATATTTCGTAAATTTGTAATATGAACGAAATAGAGCCTACCAACAGCATTGTCATTTACCAAACGAGTGATGGCGAAACAAGTATTGATGTAAAGTTCAAGGATGAGACTGTCTGGCTGTCACAGGCCCAGATGGCGGAATTGTTCCAGAAAGATAGGACTGTTATATCGCGTCATATAAATAATATATTCAAGGAGGGTGAACTCGAAGAATCCTTGGTTTGTGCAAAATTTGCACACACCAAAGACTATGGACGTCGAGAGGGATTTACACAAAAAAAAGAGACCACACTATATAACCTGGATGTAATTATCTCGGTCGGTTATAGAGTTAAGTCAAAACGAGGCACTCAGTTCCGCATCTGGGCTAATAATGTTTTGAAGCAGTATCTCTTACAAGGCTACGCTGTCAATGAGCGTGCGGCCGCCCTTAAATATGACGAACTTAGCCAGTTGGTAAAAGTCTTGGGTCGTACTATCCGGAATCAGGAGAAGCTGACAGAGGACAGCCGTTCATTGCTTGATGTCGTAGTCGATTACACATACGCTTTGGATACTCTCGATCGTTATGACTATCAGGCGTTGAAGATTGATGGTACTACCGGTAGAGAATCATTTCATGCAACATACGAGAAGGCGATGGAAGTTATACGCGAATTGCATGAGAAATTCGGCGGAAGTACTCTCTTTGGAAATGAAAAGGATGATTCCTTCAAAAGCTCCATAGGGCAGATCTATCAAACCTTTGGAGGGGTGGATCTTTATCCTTCAGTAGAAGAGAAGGCTGCGATGCTCCTATATCTCGTTACGAAAAACCACTCCTTTAGTGACGGCAACAAACGTATTGCTGCCACACTGTTCCTTTGGTTCTTAAATGGCAATGGTATTCTATACAATGAAGATGGCACCAAACGTATTGCTGATAATACTTTGGTCGCTCTCACTTTAATGATTGCAGAAAGCCGTACCGAGGAGAAAGACACCATGGTAAAAGTTATCGTCAATCTGATCAATAAGAACAATTATAATTAATGGAATCACGAGTTTTATCGCAAATCCATTGTATAATAAAGTGTTAAGATATAGTCTCTTGCGTCCGTGTTTTTTGGCGGTCTTAATCTTTTCCGAAAAGGTCGCGTGTATATACTTTTGCTGAATATGGTTTGAGCGACGGGTCCATGCGGTTCGCTATAATTGCGTCGCTTTCTCGGATGAACCTATCGAAATCATTCACCACCTCGCTGCCGAAAAAAGTTGTTCCGTCCGACAGTGTAGGCTCAAACACTATTACTTTGGCCCCCTTGGCCTTGATACGCTTCATCACGCCCTGAATGCTGCTTTGACGGAAGTTGTCGCTGTTCGATTTCATCGTCAGGCGGTATACACCGATAGTGCAGGGCCTCTCGCTGTGTTCGCCGTAGGTCGTAGCCTCGCTGTAGCCGTAGTATCCTGCTTTACGGAGCACCTGGTCGGCAATGAAATCCTTCCTCGTCCTATTGCTCTCTACGATTGCCGACATCATGTTTTGAGGCACATTTTCGTAGTTTGCGAGAAGTTGCTTCGTATCTTTCGGCAGGCAATAGCCCCCGTATCCGAATGAAGGATTGTTGTAATATAGCCCGATTCGCGGGTCCAGGCCTATCCCCTCGATGATGGCCCGGGAATCAAGCCCCTTGACCTCGGCGTAAGTGTCGAGCTCATTGAAGTAGCTTACCCTCAGTGCGAGATATGTGTTCGCAAAAAGCTTTACGGCCTCCGCTTCCTTAAGTTCCATGAAAAGGGTAGGGATATCCTCCTTGATTGCGCCTTCCTGAAGCAGTGATGCGAATTCCTCAGCCTTATCGAGCATGTCAGCGGGGGATAAGGCTTCGATAGCGGCATTCTCTTCCGGTGTCCCCGCGGATACCTTGGGATAGCCGACAATGATGCGTGATGGATAAAGATTATCGTACAAGGCCTTGCTCTCGCGCAGGAATTCCGGCGAGAAAAGCAGACGCAGCTTTCCATCATGCCCGTGCTGTCTGAAAAGCTCGCGATACTTCACGTACAGGCCGCGGCAGTAGCCCACGGGAATGGTGGACTTTATCACCATCGTGCAGTCCGGATTCACGGAAAGCACCAGATCTATCACCTCCTCTACATGGCTCGTGTCAAAATAATTCTTTTCCGGGTCATAGTTCGTCGGAGCAGCGATTATCACATACTCGGCATCGCGGTAGGCACTTCTGCCATCCAGCGTAGCCCTCAGATCGAGTTCTTCCTCGGCGAAGAACTTTTCGATATATTCATCGCGTATGGGAGATTCACGACGGTTGATTTTTTCAACCTTTTCAGGAACTACGTCGACAGCAGTCACGTGGTGTTGACGCGAGAGTAGAGTGGCGATGGACAGTCCCACATAGCCGGTTCCCGCTACTGCGATATTCAATTTCTGTTTACCCATGCTTAGACAAAACCGGAAGGACCGGCATAGATTGTTTGCCCTGCAAAGATACATAAATTATAGTATTAGTTGTATCTTCGCAGGACAAAATCGTTGGAGTCCGGGGTGGGAGGCAAGCGAACGAACTTGTCGTATCAGTTCACGCTTTTTTCCAGCATAAGCTCGTATATCTGGCGTGTATCTTCAGACGTAAGTTTGTAATATCCGCCTATGCTCTCTCCCTTGTTCTCGTGCAGGCGGCTTGTAAGTTTGTCAAGATCAGCATCCTTGATGCCCAGACCTTCGAGTGTAAGAGGCATTTTCAGCACTGTACCGAAGAATGCGCGCAGAGAAGCCACTGTTTCGATAGCTGCCGTGCGGTCGTCCTTGGCTTCTACGCCGAACACTCTGCGGCCTAATTGCGCTACTTTCGAAGGCTTGTGGTGTGCGATGTATGCCATCCATGCCGGGAATACCACGGCCAGTCCCGCACCGTGTGCCACTTCCGGATATTCCGCAGAGATTTCATGCTCCATGGCGTGCGAAGCCCAGTCTTCTTTGCGGCCGCAACCCGTGATGCCATTGTGGGCCAGAGTGCCTGCCCATTCTATGTTCGCGCGGGCATGATAGTCGGTCGGGTCTCCCATAGCCTTCGGTGCCTCTGCTATCAAGGCCTGCAGAAGACCTTCGGCCATACGGTCGCCAACTTCCACCTGCGTCGAATTCGTGAAGTAGCGTTCCATGATATGGCTCATCATATCCACGATTCCCGTCGCGGTCTGCCGGGCCGAGAGCGTGAACGTCAGCTCGGGATTCATCACTGCGAAGCGCGGACGCAGAATCGAGTCTGTGCGCAGGCTCAGCTTCACATTGTGTCCGTCCGACCCCTCCGGAGCCTCAATCGTTATAACCGTATTGCCCGAGCCCTCGGAGCCTGCTCCGGGAACTGTCAGGACCACACCTACCGGCAAGGCTTCGCGCACCTCCTTTTTACCATAAAAGAAATCACGGAAATCGCCGTCATATTTCACGCCTGCCGCAATGGCTTTTGCCGTATCTATTACCGAGCCGCCGCCTATGGCCAGCAGTCCATCCACGTTCTTGCTTCTGGCGAGTTTTATACCTTCTTCCACAAGTGTGTCGGTTGGGTTGGGTCTGACTCCCCCTAACTCAACATGTTCTATGCCTATAGTATCAAGTGAATTCACTATTCGTCCGAGAAGGCCGTTGTTCTTTACGTATTTCTGTCCGTAAACTATGAGCACTTTCGATGCTCCCATCATAAAGGTCAGGATACCGGTCTTTTCTTCGGCGCCGCGGCCAAACTCTATCAGTGTAGGGCTGTAATAAGTGAAGTTTTCCATAGATGTGGTGAATAATTGAAACGTGTTCGATATAAGTTGAAATTTACCTAATAAACGGAGGCCATGGCGTAATTGTTTGCAGCATACATGAAAAAATTAAAGGTGAACTAATTCGAGTGCTCGCATGTTCTATATCTAAAAGACAACATAACTTACTTTAATACATAACTAAACTTACTTTAATACATAACTAACTAAAAACATTCAACTATGAAATCACTCGTTGACCTCTCTTATCTTGGACGCACCAAAGCATGGTGGGCAGTCCTTCTCGTTGGTATTCTTATGGTCCTTGGCGGCTTTGCATACTGGTTTTGGCCGGCAGCAGGTTATGCCGTGGCTTCAATGATTTTCGGTTGGCTTCTGGTACTTGCCGGTATCGTTCAACTTTGTGTGGCAGCCGGACCTAATCACGGTCGTGGCTGGGGCTGGTGGTTGGCTGGTGGCATGATCGACCTGTTCATAGGTTTCATGCTCGTGCGCTCCATTGTTCTCAGTGAAGCTGTCCTTCCTTACTTCCTCGCCATCATATTTGTCTTCTGGGGTGCTGAAGCGCTCATCTCCGCTTGCAGCCGACGTTCTGCAAAATACTGGTGGCTCGGTCTTATCAATGGTATTCTCCTCTGCCTCATCGGATGCTTCTTCCTCGAGGCCGGTTATATCAGCGATATGATGATGGTATCCTTCCTCACCTCGATCGCCTTCATCTACTGGGGCTTCACCCTCGCTATCGCTTCTTATGACATGAAGCCCGTGGCTCAGGACAAATAATCAGCGATTAAATAATACGAATATTCCCCGGTCTCTCCTCTGTGAGGGACCGGGGATTCGCATTATCTATTTCTGCTGTTAACATCTTTTATATTGAATAGAACGCATGATTATTTGTGTAATCAAATGATTGTGCATAATTTTGCAAGCAAGGCGCCACGCTTGTCTCTGCTTGTGCGGAATGGCTTTCGCGGCTGCCTGTGAAACATTTTGATAAGCGTTACTCGACGCTCTTTCTTGACAATCAGAAACCTGGAAAATTTCTAAACATAGTCAGGATTGGGTCAGCAGTAGACGCCTTGTGGATATGTGTATATAATATCTCATGTCGGTAAATGCGCGAGCATTTTTCGGCCATGTTATACATATTCTGCGTGAGGCTTCTGTGTTGTCCATTCTGCTATGTTGGGCAATTCCAGGGCCTCTGATTGGAGAATGGGCAATAAGTATGGCTCTCACGCTTTTTTTATAAACACTTTAGCTCCGGAAGGGAGACACGGGGCTTGTCTGATATGAAGATTCAAAGAATACTCCTGGGCTTCTTTTTAGTGCTTGCATCGTGTGTCGCTCATGATGGTAATGATGTTGTTTACGTCGACAGGTCGGATATTGGAGAACACATCGAAGAACCGACCGCTCCGGCGATTCAGCGTCATTCTGGTGGTAATGCACAGACTTTGGGGCGCCCGGTTGCTGATTCTCAGCCAGGCACGCTGGAATACGATTTTTCCGTTGCCGGAACGTATGACAGGCATCACAACGTATCAACACCTTTGTCGCTCCGCGAGATATTGTTAGGCTTAATAATAGTTCTACTTATCGTGTCGATGATATAACTGAGCGGAATCCATATGCTCTTTCGAATAATTAGACTATCTTTGCACTTCAAGATAGATATTATACTCATATGCAAAGAAAAATCAGCCTCTCTCCTTTACTTGTAAGCGTTGCTATTCTGGTTGCAGGAGCTGCCTGTGGAAATGCGGGTGCAACGAAATCCGAAACTGTAGATGGTGTCGAATGGAACATAACTGTCAATAAAGTGGTGGAGTTTAACGACACGGCCGTTGGCGTTGGAACGGATTATAGCTACACTGTTGCCGACACGGCGAGGGTAAATGCGCTCTTGAAAGATGTGCCGCATTGTGGAAATGTAACTATTGGTTGGACTGTTCCGGGTCCCGAAGGTTCCATATGGTTGGTCGCTTATGACAATGAACCCCTGCTGTCGGAAAAAGTAAAAGTGACCAAGGTAAGCTATATCCCGTCCTGTTACGGCGGTTTTCAAGTTGCGTTTAGATTTCCGGATGCCGAAAAATGGGCTGCCATTACAGCCGGAAATATTGGTCAAAGACTGGCTGTAATTGTCAACGGGCAGCTCATGAGCGCGCCTCAGGTAAACACCGAGATAACATCCGGTCATTGCTCGGTATCGCTCCCGGAAGACGCGATTCATAAGTTTTTGCCCGGGATTGATATAGAAAAGCTCCGGTAAAATTTATCGTAACAGCCACAAGCGCTCGCACCAATAATCAGCACGAGCGCTTGTGGCTTTATTATAAATTGGTTATTTCACCCTCACTTTAGCTGTCCCCTGTGGGCTTACGGCTATGTAAAGCCCGGCGGGTAGCTTCATTTCTCCACAACCTGTGGAATCGGCCATAATGCATCCACGTAGCAATCCATCCATCGTGAAAACACGGAGCATGTCGCCGGAAGAACCGGTATACTTAAGCACATCTCCTGACATCTGAAGCCAATATGTTCCCGATGCGAGCGGTGCATCAATACCACTGCCTTCTGGCACATTCACAAGGCCTTTGTTGGACACGGCTGAACACTGTCCTTCTGCGTCTAAAGCATGGATGAAGTAGGTATATGTTTTGGCAATCGGTGCTGACAGATCCACGCGATAGGAGTCGCAGAATCCCACGTCCTTACGGTCGTATGTTTCCAGGAGTATTTCTGCTACATGTTTTGTCTCCAGCCGCAGGTCGTCAATAGCCAAATTTCCTCCTATTTTCTCGTATACCAGGCGGACGCGCTCCGTGCCGGCTGGGATGTCATAGAAGCCGACGGTTTCTCCGTGGTCAATCGGAGGCACGAAGCAGGCAAGAACAGACGTTCCTTCCCGGCTGATACCTTCGAGTCGAAGCACACTTTCATCGGCGCCCGAAGCTCCGCGCATCCAGAACGAGATTCCGGTCACGAAAAGGCCCTCTTCGGCCGGTGAAGTCAGTGAAGACACGCTGTTGTCAAATTTCAGGGCAGGAGCATTTGTGCCGTAGAACCCGTAGGAGTTTGAAAGATATACATCGGATGCGTCACCTGTCCACTCCCATCCACGGGGTAGCTCCAATTCTTTAGATCCGTTGTGTCCGAATTCGAGAAGATTCGATTCCACGCCTCGTCCGAAATCGGCAAACACGCTTAGAAGATACGACTCTGCCCCGGCCATATGCTCCCATTGTGCGGTAAATCCGTCGTCAATGAATTCTGCTTCGGCATCCACTTCGGGCACCAGGTCGGCCCATTCGGGCTCCGGGAGTACAAACATCGTTTTTTCGCTCCACTCACCATGTTCGGGACCGGCAACAGCGCATACTGCAACGCTGTAATAGACTCCGGCCTGGAGTCCGTTCAACGTTAGGACACACTTTTCGCTGTAGTGGATTTCCTTGCCGTCCGAGTCCTCGTTGGCCAGGCAAACGAGATAGCCCTCGACGCCCTCGCATTCAGTCCAGCTGATCACGGCGGACCCATTGCAGCTGGCAAAAACAGTCGGAGCATCCGGAGCTTTTAGTTCGGGACTGCCTCCATTCACCTTAAAACTCACGGACCCATCTTCATTTTCCTTAATTTCGGAAAGCACGACGCCGGTATGGATACCGCTCCAGCTCACGGCTTCAAAGCTGTCATTTTCCCCGCATGGCCATGCATAGGATTCGAGGAGCTCGGGCAAATGCATGTTTGCCTCACCACAAGCCTCGATAATATCTACATACTGGTGGGAAGCAATATCATTCACCCCTGTTCCTATGGCTTCTACTCCGCTCATATCCACATGCCAAATCAGCATCCCCTGTCCGGGCAGGCAGGCATCCTGTCCCCGCTGACAGCGGTTTTCAAGCAAGAAATATTCCTGTTTGCGCTCGGTTGCGATAATGTAGCCGTCGCCTGTAGGGCTGCTGTTACCCGCAAGCGTTATCTCTCCGCCCGGAGGGAGCACCTGTGGTGTAGCCCATCCGAGCATCATCCTCTCCCATACCGACAATCCTACGGGCTTGTCGCCATCCTCTCCGCGGTCACCCCTATCCATTACGCTCCAAGGGCCGGGCGTAAAGCCGGCACCCGCGTTCGTAGAGTGCCCCAGCATAGGAAGTCCCAGTTCGTGTAGAATAAGCTTTAGCAGGGGACCTTGACCTATCATGCGGTCTGCCTCCTCCTCAGCTATGCATACATATTGGTCGAGCATGACATTGTCCTTCGTCGTATTCTTTTTCTTGTCCGAAAGCTTGCCTCTATGCGGATTTACGGCAGACGCAATTCCGCTCGTAGTCTCGTCCTGGCCGGCGAATATGATGATGATATTATCTACCTTGCCGTCACCGTCTGTGTCATATCGCGAGAAATCCACATCAGCGTCAATAAGTCCGGCGCCTTGCACCAGCATATTCTCCGGATTCTTATCCTCTCCGGAGCTGTTGTTGCTGCCGTATGACATGCGTGTGGACGTGAGTCTCACAGGGCCCGCGACATCGAAAACAGGGCGGAATCTGCCCCCCGACTGTCTTTCCAGATAGCGCGCTAGATTCCCGGCTGCCCCATCGGGATAATCCTCTCCGCTATTGAGGATTCCGTCGAAATACGCGCGGGCATTTTCATGCTTGAAATGAATGTCACGATATTCCACGAGCATCACAAGAACGGGCGTACCCTCCGCGCTTACGCTTACGGATGGGATGGTCCCGCATAATTGCGACGTATCAGGTTGCACAGCCGTTGCTGAGGCACCAAGTGTTAGAGCGGAAACAAAAAGGAGTTCGCGTATCATCCGGAATAGAATATATTTAAGTTGAAAAATCGGGACCGCAGGCCTCCTGCGGTCCCGACAGATAAGTTGGAATTGAGTGTCAGCTTAGCGCACCGATACCTTGGTGGCACCCGTAGCTGTGGAAATGATATAGAGGCCTGCGGCAGGAAGTTCTACCGATGCAGTGCCTGCGGCATTTGTCATGGCCGATGCCACGAGCATACCTGCCATATTGTACACGCGCATCATTTCGCCTGATGCGGCGGTATAGGTGATGGTAAGACCGGAAATCGAAATTCCGTTTACGCCACCCTCGGGTGCCGTGATGCCGGTGTTGTCCATACGCGACACACGACGGCGGTCCGAAACGGTCGACATCTTGCCGTCAGCATCGACAGCCTTCACCGTAAAGTAGCAGCTCGTGGGCTTGAAATCGCCGAACACTACCTTGTGGGATTCGGTATTGCCCACGTTCTTGTCCACATAGCCTTCAAGAGGCGACGTGCCGAGGCTCTTCACCGTAATCTTCAGGTCGTCGAAGGCCAGATTGCCGGTCACCTTGCCGAAGACAAAGCGGAGCTGATGAACGCCGGAAGGCATGTTCTTCACGGTTACGGTCTCTGCCGTCGTCGAAGGATTGCAGAAATAGATGGTCGACCATGTGTCCGTGGCATCGGCGCGACCTTCAAGCGTAAGCTTGTTCTGGGCCGAGGAGTTAGCTCCGCGCTGCCACCATTCCACATTGATGATCTCGTAAGGATTGATGTCTGTAGTGAGGTTTTGGTTCGTAGCCGAGAACTTGAGCGAAGGAGCCGAAGTGCCGAAATAGCCCACGCTGTTGCTTGTATACACACCCGTGCCCGTCCAGTTCCAGCCCTGCGGCAGCGACATCGTGTCGTTCGAGCCGAATTCTGTCAGTTCCGTGCTTTCCCCGCCGTCTGTCTCTGCTTCTACGTTCAGGATATAGGCCACGGCGCCTTCAAGGGCTTCCCAGTTAGCGGTGAAGCCGCTTTCGTCGTAATCTTCAGTCGGCAGTGTCTGGGGCGACGTGAATTCCCATGCGAGTTCGGGCATCGTGAAGCTCAATTCCTCCGACGCTTCACTCTCGTTCTGGCCGGCGCATGCCGTAACCGTCAGATAGTAGTCGGTCTCCGACTTCAGGTGCTCAGCCGTGTAGCTGGTTCCCGTAGTGTAGAAGTTGTCCAGAACGTATACATCGGGCTGCCCTGCGGCATCCTTGGTATAAAGATTGAGCTTGTAGCCGATAGCGTTCGGCACGGCATTCCAGCGCAGGTCGGCCGATCCGTCGCCCTTGCCCGTGGCGTTAAGGCCTGCCACGCGGTCAAGTTCGATTTTGCCGCCGCAGACATTGAACGTGATTACGCCGTTGTTCTCCGCGATGTCCGTGATGGGAACATCGATTCCCTTACCGGCCCAGCTCTTGAGTGCAGGCGAGGTCGAGGATGTGAAGGAGGTCTTTTTGCGTGTGCCGGGCCACGAGTAAGATGCAAGTGTTGACGTATTCTGGCTGTTGGCTACGCCGCCTGCTTCCACGATGTCCACATACTGGTGGCTCTGCGTATTGTTCACCACGTTGCGATCGAAAACATTCTGCACAAAGTCAATGTGCCAGATCAGCATGCCGTGACCGGGAATGTACGCATCCCAGCCCTTCTGCTGACGGTTCTCTAACAGGAAGAATTCCGTGCTCTTTTCAGTCTGGATTAGGCAGCACTCGTTGTTGTCGCCGATTTCATTCAGCGTGATCGTGGCCGGACCGTCCAGAAGCACCGGATCGATCCACCCCATGGCATTGCGTTCGAATGCCGAGTAGTTCGGAGGCGTGCAGCCGTCGTTGTTATAGGGGCCGTAGTCCATTACGCTCCAGCAGTCAGGTGTATACAATGCATCGCCCTGGGTGTGATAAAGGTCGGGAAGACCCATAACATGGGAGAATTCATGGATAAACGTGCCCACGCCGTCAGGACGGTTCTGCTCCCATTCGTTTGTGCATGCATAGCGGTCGATGGTTTTTCCGTCGAGCTTGAAAGCCTTACCCACCTGCGAGAGGTCCCATGAATGAGGCCATACGGATTCCGCAGGACCATACGATGCCTCACCCTGGCCTGCGTAGAAAATGAAAATATTATCGACCTTGCCGTCATTGTCGAGGTCGTATTTCGAGAAGTCAACTTGATCGTCAAGCAGTTTGGCTGCATGAACCACCATATCCTCTGCTGCCTTATCGCCGCCGTATGAGTTGCCGCCGTAGTATGAGCGCTTATTGGGAAGAGTCACAGGGCCGAACACCTCGAATTTGGGACGGAACTTGCCGCCCGACTGCTTGATGAAGTACTCGTTCGCACAGCCCGTGCCGCCGTATTCATTGAAGCCTTCCTTGTTGATCATGTCGCCGAAATACTGCGCCGGATCTTTCAGCGTGAATTTCACGTCCTGATATTCAACAAGGATAACCAGCGCGGGAATGTCGCCCGTGCGCGGGAAATTACCCGTGAATCGGCCCATGCCGCTCTGCGGGAGGCTGCCCTGGGCCTGGGCCCTCATGGCTTTGTTGCGCGTCTGAAGAGCCTCCAGCACTGCGTTCGTGTCGAAGTCGCCTGCATCCTTGATCGGAGCCTTGCGCGCGCCCTTGTTTGCTGCCGTAACGCGTGTGAACAGAAGCTCGCCGCTCTTGTCCAGCGCCACATATTGCATCAGACCTTCGGCATCGCGCACCATAGGCACACCCTGCTCGCTCATAAAGTAGTGGAACGATTCGTCGCCGCGCTGCTCGGCTTTTACAACGGTTCCGTCGGGCTGTACAATATCGCGGAACCCGCGCTTTGCAGGCACGGCGTGTGCTGTCAGTGCCCCGGCAAGACCGAAAGCCACTGCAGCTGCGAGTACTTGTTTCTTCATATGAAAATCGATTGTGTTTATATTGTTTTCTTGTATTTCGGATTTAATGGCATGTCCTGAAGCGCAGTTATGTCTGCTTCTAACATGCAAAGATAAGAAAAATGTTATAATAGTAACGCAAATTTCGTGCCTAAATTGCACGCTTATTCAAAAATAGTGTGTTTTTTGTCCGCTGCTGTTCCCGGAAAAATCAAGAGGGACACCCGCTCGGGCGCCCCTCTCGGATAGTTCATGCGATTCTCGCCGATGCTTAGTGCACGTATATCTTGCTCACGCTGTCGCCCTTACGCACAAGATAGATACCCGTCGAAGGATTCGCCACGCGCATGCCCTGAAGATTGTAGTACACCGTCACCTCGTCCTCTGCGCTCACTTCAGCAGCGCCGATGCCGCTCACATACTCGCCCGTATGGCCGTTGGCAGTATAGATGCCGTTGTGCTTGAATTCCAGGTCGCCCGTCTGCGTGCCGCTGCCGTTGTTGAAGATTATCATCATCTTCTTGCCCTCGGCATCGTCCACGGCAACATCCGTACGGAAATATCCCGATGCTGCATCCATGCTCATCTCCTTGCCCGGCCACTTGCCGTTGTACTTCGAGTCGCTGTTTGCCTCATTAGCGTCCCACACATAGGCGTACACCTTGTTCCAGCTGCCCAGATTGTTGAAGTAAGCCGTCCATGCACCTTCGGGAGCAGGCACGGGATCAGGTTCGGGTTCCGGATCGGGAGTAGGATTGGGCACGGGGTCCACGCTGCCGCTGCGCATCTTGCCCACGGAGGCAAGCGCATAGCTGATCGTGTCTATATCGTCCTTCTCGTGCGAGGTCGACTTATCCGCGGCATAGGAATCGAAAATATTGTCCACCATCGACGGGTCGAACGGGCAGCAGTCTATGCCGCTCTCGCCCCGCGTAGCTATCACGCGCACACCCACGCCGTTGGCTTCGAGCCACGTGCGGTCGATGCCCAGTGCAGTCATGGGAATGCACATCTCGTAGAACGTATCGAAGTTCGTGTCGTGAGGCTTCAGCCCGGAGGGGTAGGGCGTGCCTAATAGATTGTCATAGCATTCCTCATCGTAAATACTCTCCACGATGCTCGGATCCGAAAGCAGTTTGCCGCTCGCATCATAGTCCGCATACATCTTCTGGCGCCACAGATGCGAAGGCTGAAATCCGAAGCCAAGAGCGTATTGCACACCCAGCGTGCTGAAATTCTTGCAGCATGCAGGATTGTCGTACTCCGAATTACCCTGCGCATCGATAGCCGTGAACATCGAGGCGCCCGCGTTCACGCTGTAGCCCTGACCGCTCATGATGAACAGGTGGTCCACATGGCTCGTATACGTCACGCCGCTCTTGCTTTCGCCCCAGATAAATCGGCCGTCCTTCACCTTACCGCTCATGCAGGGCGTCGAAGGATCCACCGACACAGTCACGATAAAAGGAACATTGCCTATGCGGCCGCCGTCAGTCAGAGGGCCGTCGCCTTCGCGGGCCCACGTGTCGCCCGTGTTGCACATCTGCCAGGCCAGATAGATATTCTTGTCGTCCCATGCCGCATAGAGTGCGTAGATGTCGAGCACCGAGTTTTCGTGCGAGCCCTTGAAAGCCGTAGCCATATCGTTGGCTCCGCAGGTAGCCACGATCATGTCCTCGCTCCAGTCGTTGAATTTGCCGTCGATAGTAATGCTGGCCGGTTTGCCCACTGCATCATTGGCGTTGGTCGAATAGAATGCGCGGCTCTCGATGAGCGCGCCGCTTTCCTGCGCGCAGACAGACACTGCCGGCAACGCAAGAGCCGCCGCAAGGGCGGTTTTTGTAAATAGTTTCATGGTTTGAAATGTGAATAAGTATGATATCGGATGCAAATATAGCTATTTGCTCCCGGATATACAACTTATTTCGACGCTTCCTTCGGATGTTTCAGAAAATATTGGTGCAGAAGTTCCCGTATATCAAAGAAATGCTCAGCCCCGTCAGCGCCCTTTTTCCCGGCTATGATCACATCGTATCCCGCCGGGTCGAAGCGCGAATCCGTCACCGTCGTCCCCGAGAGATTCAGAAAGTCATACTCATGCTGCGGATAAACCACGGCCCACGCGTTCTCCTTGTCGCTCCCCGTGCCCGACGAGGCTATCACCAGCAGCAGATGATTCAGCTTGTACTGCCATATCCGCGCCAGGTCATACTTCCCGTTCTGTTCATACACATATATCCTGTTCGTCAGCTGACGCAGGTCCACAGGATTGTCCTCTATCACCTGCATCGCATAGTCCAGCATTTTCTGACGCTCGGCCCGAGTCCGCTTCTCCTTCGCATAGATAGGCTTCAGCTCGTCCAGAAGACGCTGGTTCACGGCCGGACGGTAAGGATCATAATCCTCCTGAAACAGCGTCCCGTAGTAAAATGCCTGAAACTCCTCAGCCGTCATCGTCGTGTCGTTACGCAGGAATTCCTTGAGCAGACGGTCATAGTACATCGGCGATTCCGGGTCCGTCGTCTCCCGTGCTATTTTTTCCAGATCGGGCTTCCCCAGCTGCGCCGTGCGTTTTTCACTCGTCTTGGCTGCGTTGGCCCCAAGGAAAATTGCCATCGAGAATATGATAAGTATCAGTTTGCGGACATTCATTTGCGATAATGTATGGTGTGGAGAGATTGGAGAGATCTGAAAAAGTCTTGACTGCATTCCGCGCATGGGCCGCGCGCCACAGTCAATATAGGATAGCCGAAAGCGCCGTGAAGCTCATTCCGGCAATCACCACGGCCGGAAGACCCGCCGCCCCCATGAGGTCGCCCAGACGGTGACGGTCGCTTGTTATGCCCTTCCCCGACGGCGTGCGCGAGTAGGCTAAGAGTCCCAGTATCGAGCCTAAGGCGGATGCCACGATGATCGAAGAAGCCGTATGACCGCTTAGCATCCCCAGCAGGCCGCCCACTATGGCCCCGGCCGATATGTAGCCGCTCGAAAGACGTGTCATCAGAGGATTGTCAATCTTGATCATCTGAAGTCCCAGTATTATCACCGAAGCCACGCCCCAGAAAAGCATTCCGTTTCCCGAAACCGTCACTTCCCCGCCCGCGCCGCTGAAGCAGGCGAACACGATAGCCGCATACGCGACGATAGCCGACGGTGCCAGTCGCCAGAAAATCAGCGCAGGACCCAATATCGAAGCTATGATGGTTATGATAGAAAGTGTATTCATCTCAGTATACCAAAAAGTATGTTATACCACAAAAGTACGAAAAATTTTGCGCCCACGCACCCCCGTAATGAAAATTTCGTAACTATTCACATTCTTTAGGGCTTGCATTTCTCGCTATTATTTTGTTATTTTGTAGTCGCTATGTCCAGAAATAAACTAAAAAAAGAACTTCAACAATTCACTCGGGGCCAGCTCCTTCAGCTCATTCTCGATGCTTATGCCGCACGTAAGGAATTCAAGACATATTTTGATTATTTCCTCAATCCCGACCCGGAGGCCTTGTTCCGCGATGTCTCCGAAACCGTCCGCAAGGAGTGTGCGCGACAGAAGCGCAACTTCTCCAAACTCCGCGTGTCAGTCCTTAAAAGGTGTCTGGAAGATTTCGCTTCCTATCATCCCGGCGATGACTACATCCAGGACCTCCGCCTGTTCATCATCTCCGAAATGCTGGGCGTATCATCTCGTTTCCACACAACCGATGTCCAGCTCCGCACATTCGCGTTTTTTGTCAGTGCATATGTGAAGGCCGCCGATGAATACGGCAACCTCTCCGAAGCCGTCGCTCGGCTGCGCGAGCTGCACGCACGCGAAGTAGGCGCACGCTCATTCCGCCCCCTTCTTCAGGTCTGGGAGTGACGCGCACCTCCATTGCCCTCAGTCCTCCGACGGCAGCGGCATATTGGCCAGCTGATCCCTCACGGCCTGAAGCTTGCGCTCGAGTTTCTCGCGTTGGATCGACGCACTCCTTAGCGACTGCTGTGCCTGAGCATATTCCCCGCTCTCTATTATGGCCGCACGCAGCTGCGGATTAATTGCGAACTCCGAATTGCCGCGGCTCCCCGTCAGAATACCCTTCAGCCCGCTGGCATCATGGGCCCGTAGCCATTGCCACAGCCCTTCAAGATCCTCGGGCGCAAAACTTGCAATGTCCGATCCCTCTACATTCAACACGCGCGCCGGGCTCAGAGTCCCTGACGTCCATACTTCGTTCCCCGATTTTATTGTCAGTCCGTTCAGGCCTATGTTCCTGCCGTTCACATTCGCCGTCAGGAAAAGATAGCCCGCCTCATCCACGCGGGGCTGAATGCCCGTCGTCGACATTGCCGACGACGCCACCAGCGACGCCGCTATGTAATAGCCGTCCATTCCCGCGGCGGCGCCATCTATGTGAACGAACATCTTTTTCAAGCTGTCCGTGTCCAGTTGTGCCTGTGCAAGCACCGGACCGATTGCCTCGATGCTGTCTTTGATCAGCCCTTCAGTCGCCAGAGCCTGTATCCGCAGGCCCGATCGCCGTATGTCCGTATAGCCCCGGTAGCGCTCGTTCAGAGCTTTCACCGAATCAATGGCCGCCTGATATTCGCCCAGATCATATTGGGCCTCCGCGCTCCCCAGGAGAGCCGCCGCTGCGTTTTCCTCGGCCGAAGGGCCGCAGGATGTCATGCCGCATGCGATGGCCAGGGACACCCCCGCAGCCAGCAGCGTCTTGTATGTCTTATTTACTGCGTTGTACATCTTTCACACCTTTTACTGTTTTTATTTTCTTTATCAGCGAGTTCAGCGATTCCGTATTCTCGATGCCCACCACGAGCATGCCCTGGAACAGCCCGTCGTGCGAGTCTATCGAAATCGTGCGCAGACTCACATTCTTTTCCTTGTTTATGATCGAAGATATATTCGTCACAATGCCTAAATCGTCCTTGCCAACCACGCGCAGAGTAGCCGCGAACTGCGAGCCCATCTTCCCGCTCCAACGCGTCGGCACCACACGGTAAGGGTATCTCTCGCGCATATGTGCCGCATTCGGACAGTCCGCCCGATGAATCTTTATCACACCTTCAGCTGATACGAAGCCGAACACCTCGTCCCCGTATATCGGATTGCAGCATCGCGCCATACGGTAGCTCATACCCTTGATGCCCTCGCCGATCACGAGCACATCCTCGCCTCCGCTATCCTTGCTTCCGTCGCTCTGGTTCTCTCCCGTCGGAGCCGTCTGCAGCGTGAACTCGCTCGCCGACACGCGCTCCTGCCCATCGTTGCTCGGGCTCATCGCCTCCGCCGATGCCATGTACGCGTCTATCGCGCTGTTGATGTCTATATCCCCCTTGCCCAGAGCGCTGAAAAATTCTATTGAGTTCTTGTGACCCATGCGCGTCAGAGTCCGCGACATCGTCGCCTCGTCGAAGTCTATCTTGCGGTTCTTCAGGCGGCGCTGCATCAGCTCCTTGCCTATGTCCGCATTCTTCGACTCCGCCTCCTTCAGCATCGCCCGAATCTTGTTGCGCGCCTTCGACGTCACCACGATGTTCAGCCAGTCGCGGTTAGGCTCCTGCTGCGACGACGTGAATATCTCCACCGTGTCTCCCGAAGCCAGCTTGTAGTTCAGCTTGCGGTTCTTGCCGTTCACGCGGCCTCCCACACACTGAGCTCCCACTTTCGTGTGTATGTTGAATGCGAAATCCAGCAGCGACGCACCCTGCGGAAGCTTGTAGAGATCTCCCTTCGGCGTAAAGACGAACACCTCGCGCGAGTACACGTCCATCTTCACGTTCTTTATCAGGTCCATCGGGCCCGTCTCAGCCGTCTCCAGAATATCGCGGATATTCGTCATCCACGTATCCAGATTGCTCTCGCTCTTTATGCCCTTGTACTTCCAGTGAGCCGCCAGACCCTTCTCCGCAACCTCGTCCATCCGCTTCGTCCGGATCTGCACCTCCACCCAACGCTCGTCAGGCCCGTACACCGTTATGTGCAGACTCTCGTAGCCGTTGCTCTTCGGGATGCTGATCCAGTCCTTCAGGCGGTCCGGATTCGGAAGATACATATCCGTGATTATCGAGTACACCAGCCAGCAGGCACTCTTCTCCCGCTCGGGCGGAACATCCAGCACCACGCGGATAGCGAACAGATCGAAGATATCCTCCACCGAATTGTGCTGCTTCTTCATCTTGTTCCAGATCGACGAGATGCTCTTCGTGCGACCCTTGATTTCGAAGTCCAGGCCCTCCGCCTTCAGCCGGCGGCGGATAGGTTCGATGAACGCCTCGATATACTTGTCGCGCTTGGCCTTCGTCTCGTTCAGCTGGCGGGCTATCGTCGAGAAAATCTCCCGGTTGCTGTATTTCAGAGCCATGTCCTCCAGCTGCCCCTTTATGTGGTAGAGGCCCAGTCGGTGCGCCAGAGGTGCATATAGATAGCTCGCCTCGTGCGCCAGTTCCTTCACGCTCTTCTCGTCCGGATGATGGTTCACCGCACGCATCATCACCAGACGGTCCACGATCATAAGGATGATCACGCGGATATCCTCCGCGAAAGTCAGCAGAAGATTGCGGAAATTCTCGCTCTGCACCGTCGCCGCGTGCGCGTATATCGAATTCACCTTCAGAAGCCCGCGCACCAGCGTAGCCGTGTCCTCGCCCCATTTGGCCGTAAGCTCGCTCGCCTCGGGCGGCTCCCCCTGCGCATACACAGGAGCCACAAGCAGCGCCGTTACCATCGACGCATCAGGCGACAGCGAGTCGCAAAGCTCCGTTGCTGTTCGAAGCGCGTGCAGCACAGGATTCAGCCCGAAGCGCATTGGCTCCAGTCCGCCCATCCGCACACTCTCGGTCAGAGTCGAACGCAAACGTCCTATCTCCGAATGACTCACACGTCCGTACAATCTCCGCACAAGACCCTGCGACAGTCTCCGTGCCTCCGTCAGTTCCGTATCCGTGAAATAGCTCTGTTCGTTTACCATAGGCCTTCTTTTATTGGCAAAGATACATATTTTTTTCAATATCGCGAACTAATTCTCTCCCTGACATGTTTTTTATTCAAACAACATTCAAAAACATCACTATTATGTCAAACAATCCCTATAAAGCAGAAACAGATCGTCGTCGTAAACGCAACCGCATAAACATCTGGGTAGCAATTGGTGCTATTTTCCTGATTGTCCTTCTCATCCTGTGGCTCACCGTTGCAGACTTCACCGGAAACACCGATGTAGCAGCCTTCATCTCCCCCGCGCTGTTCCACACATCCGGAATTCCCGCTATCTGACCGGCTGCTGAACTCTTGGAAAACATAAAGCTTCCTAAAACATAACTTTCATAAATTTCTCTCTTTGCTATACTCTGAAATTGAAGTCCCGGCCTCACAGCGTTTGTTATGGAGGGACATAAATTTTTGTTTTTACTATTTGTAGCCAGGCGGGGAATCGCACCCCCCACTAATGTTTATGAAACCCATGT
>CAMWNH010000001.1 GCA_947175605.1 uncultured Porphyromonadaceae bacterium | reverse complement strand
CGCAAAAATCATGATTAATCCCGATTAATCCCGCTCAATCCCGTTTAATCCGCCCCACTGCAAATAAAATCCCGCCCCACGAGCATTCGCTCGAGGGGCGGGTTAATATTATGCGCCTGCGCGCAGCTTATTCAGCTGCAGGCAGTTCCTTTTCAGGCTCAACAGCAGGAGCAGCCTCCGTAGCCGTAGCAGCCTTCTTGCGGCTGCGGCGAGTCTTAGCCTTAGCCTCCTTCTTATCCTTAAGCATAGCCTCGTTGAAGTCAACCAGCTCGATAAAGCAGGTCTTGGCATTATCGCCCAGACGGTTGCCCGTCTTAAGGATACGCGTATAGCCGCCATTGCGCTCGGCAATCTTCTCAGCTACAACGCCGAAGAGCTCCTTCACGGCCTCCTTATTCTGGAGATAGCCGAAGACAACTCGACGGTTAGTCATCGTATCCTCCTTGGCGCGGTTGATCAGAGGCTCGGCATACATGCGCAGTGCCTTGGCCTTGGCCAGCGTCGTGAAGATGCGCTTGTGCATGATCAGCGATGTGGTCATGTTAGCCAGAAGCGCATCGCGATGCGCCTTCGTGCGGCTCAGGTGATTGAATTTCTTATTGTGTCTCATCGTTGGGGTTTACTCTTTATCTAATTTGTACTTGGAGATGTCCATGCCGAACGAGAGATTCAGGCTCGTAAGCAGGCTCTCGAGTTCGACCAGGGACTTTTTGCCGAAATTGCGGAACTTCAGCAGATCGTTCTTGTTGAACACCACGAGCTCGGCCAGCGTTTCCACCTCCGCGCTCTTCAGGCAGTTCAGCGCACGCACAGACAGCTGCATATCCACGAGCTTCGACTTCAGGAGTTGACGCATGTGCAGCACCTCCTCATCGAATTCCTCGCTCGGATCCGGATCATTAGTCTCAAGCGTGATCTTCTCATCCGAGAAGAGCATGAAATGATAGATCAGTATCTTCGCTGCCTCCTTGATGGCCTCCTTCGGCAGGATAGAGCCATTGGTCGTGATTTCAAGGGTGAGCTTGTCGTAGTCGGTTTTCTGGTCTACGCGGTAGTTCTCCACCGTGTACTTCACATTCTTGATAGGGGTGTAGATGGAGTCGATCGCAATCGTGTGAATGTCGTCCTGAGGCGTTACATTCTCCTCGGCCGGTACCCAGCCACGTCCCTTGTTGATGGTAAGTGCGATAGTGAAACTTGCGTCTGGATCCAAATGACATATCACCAGCTCCGGATTCATTACCTCGAATCCGCTCAGATGCTTGGCGATGTCGCCGGCCGTGAACACTTCTTTCCCCGACACCGTAATGGTCACGCGCTCATTCTCAGTCTCCTCGACTTTCTGCTTCAGGTCTACCTGCTTCAGATTCAGAATGATGTTCGTGACGTCCTCCTTCACGCCGGGGATGGCATCGAATTCGTTCTTAACGCCGTCGATCTTGATCGACGATATCGCATAACCCTCGAGAGACGAGAGTAATACACGACGGAGGGCGTTGCCCACGGTGATGCCATAGCCGGGCTCCAAAGGCTTGAACTCGAACTTGCCGAAGAAATTATCGGCCTCGAGCATTACGACGTTTTCAGGTTTTTGGAATGCTAATATAGCCATGGATCTTGTGCTGTTTTAGAAATTACGACTTGGAGTAGAGCTCGACAATCAGCTGCTCCTTGATGTTCTCGGGGATATCCTCACGGGCAGGCACGTGCAGGAGCTTGCCGCTCTTGCTTGCCTCGTCCCATTCGATCCAAGGGTACTTGCTGTGGTTGAAGCCGGCAAGCGCGTCTGCGATTACCTCAAGGCTCTTCGAACGCTCGCGAACCCCAACGATGTCTCCGGGCTTCAGCGCATACGACGGAATGTTCACAACATCGCCGTTTACCGTGATGTGGCGGTGAAGAACCAGCTGACGCGCTGCTGCACGCGTAGGAGCGATGCCCAGACGGTATACCACATTATCAAGACGTCCCTCAAGAAGCTGAAGGAGGATCTCACCCGTGATACCCTTCATGCGCGATGCGCGGTCGAACAGATTGCGGAACTGCTTCTCAAGCAGACCGTAAGTATACTTTGCCTTCTGCTTCTCACGGAGCTGTACGCCATACTCACTCGTCTTGCGACGCTTGTTGGCGCCATGCTGGCCCGGGGGGAAGTTACGACGTGCCAATACTTTATCTTCTCCGAAGATGGCTTCGCCGAACTTGCGGGCGATTTTGGTCTTAGGACCGGTGTATCTTGCCATTGTTGTTGTCTTTTGTTGTTTTATCTGCTTCTGCCCGGGTGCCATCAGCTCATGGCCGATTGCTTCCGCGGTGCCCGGTGGATGGCTCCGGCGGTTTCCCCCGCGAGTCTTGTCGCGCTTCTATCGCTCTCGCGGAGGGCTTCATCCGGAGGCCCCGGTGCCGGAAACCGTTCGCCGCTTCCTTGTCAAGGGGAGGCGCGGCGCCCGTGTTTCATCGACCCTTGGCGCGGGGTCGAACGGCGTCCCTGGAGGCTGATGCTTTCCTTTTGCCCAAGGCGTCCGCAGCTATTCAGAATTCTTGTCTGTGATACGTACTAAAAGAATAAGCGGAATTTACGCTACGAGCTTTACACTCTTCTTCTCTTCGGAGGACGGCATCCGTTGTGAGGAAGCGGCGTCACATCCACGATTTCCGTAACTTCGATACCCGCTGCATGTGTATAGCGGATAGCTGCCTCGCGGCCGTTGCCCGGACCCTTAACATAAGCCTTCACCTTGCGGAGACCCAGATCATAGGCAACCTTCGCGCAATCCTGAGCTGCCATCTGTGCGGCATAAGGCGTATTCTTTTTCGAACCGCGGAAACCCATCTTGCCGGCCGAAGACCACGAGATAACCTGACCCTCGCTGTTGGCCAGGCACACAATAATGTTGTTGAAAGACGAATGAACGTGAAGCTGGCCTTCTGCGCCAACCTTGACGTTTCTCTTCTTTGCTGCGACTGTCTTTTTTGCCATAGATTATACTTATTTCGTTGCTTTCTTCTTGTTAGCCACAGTCTTCTTGCGGCCCTTGCGCGTACGCGCATTGTTCTTTGTGCTCTGACCGCGGACGGGAAGCCCGTTGCGGTGACGGATACCACGGTAGCAACCGATATCCATCAGGCGCTTGATGTTCAGCTGGATCTCGCTGCGGAGGTCACCCTCCACCTTGTAGTCCGTGCCGATGACTTCACGCACCTTAGCCGCCTCGTCATCGCTCCAGTCCTGAACCTTCTTCGCAGGGTCGATACCTGCCTTCTGAAGGATAGTGAGCGCAGCCGAACGGCCGATGCCGTAAATGTAGGTCAGGGAAATCTGACCCTGCTTGTTCTGGGGGAGGTCAACTCCCACGATTCTAACTGCCATAAATCTTGTTGTCTATTTTTTCTGCAAAAATAACAAAAATTATCCTTGACGCTGTTTGTACTTGGGGTTTTTCTTGTTGATGACATACAGACGGCCCTTGCGGCGCACGATCTTGCTGTCCGGAGTGCGTTTCTTAACGGATGCTCGTACTTTCATTTTTCTTTTAGCGTATTTTGATGTTTGGAAATCTTTCTATTCATGACCGCAGCATCGAATGGCCCTGTGGCCCACGAAGCCGCGGATACCTCACGCGCTTACTCCTGGCCCTACTTGTAGCGGAACGCGATCCGGCCCTTCGACAAGTCATACGGACTCATCTCCACGCGCACCTTGTCTCCGGGAAGAATCTTTATGTAATGCATACGCATCTTCCCCGAAATATGAGCCGTGATCTCATGCCCGTTCTCAAGCTCCACGCGGAACATCGCGTTGCTCAGAGCCTCCACTATCGTGCCGTCCTGTTCGATTGCTGACTGCTTTGCCATATAGTAATTTCAATCTCGTTTTTTTCAGATAAATCTCTCGCCAAGCGACGCCTCGATATAATCGAACGTCGTCAGAATCTCCACACGATCATCCTGAATGGCAATCGTGTGCTCATAGTGTGCCGACGGCTTACGGTCGCGAGTCTGACACTCCCATCCGTTCCGGGCTATCACGACATTGCGCGAACCCATATTCACCATCGGCTCGATGCAGATACACATACCGTTGCGGATCACAGGCCCGATGCCCCGCCGACCATAGTTCGGCACCTCAGGCTCCTCGTGCATGCTCCGGCCGATACCATGGCCCGTCATCTCGCGCACCAGCGAATAATTCCGACGCTCGCAGTAAGTCTGCACAGCATTCGCGATATCACCGATCCGCCCGCCAACACGACAAGCCTTGATACCCTCGTAGAGAGCCTCCTTTGTCGTGCGGCACAGAGCCATCTTCTCAGGCGAAATCTCTCCCACAGCAAAAGTGTAGCAGCTGTCGCCCATGAAACCGTCCTTTTCCACAACCGTATCGAACCCGACAATATCACCGTCGCGGAGCTCATAATCCGACGGGAAGCCATGCACCACCGTCTCGTTGACCTCCACACACAGAGTTCCCGGAAAACCGTGGTAGCCCAGACAGGCAGGCTTGCCCCCGTTGTCCAGGATAAACTCCCGGGCAATCTGGTCAATCCTGCGAGTACGCTCCCCCGGTCGAACCCACTTGGCCACTTCGCCAAGCACCTGCGAGACAAGCGTTGTCGCAGCCCGCATTCGCTCGATTTCTTCCGGTGTCTTAAGATATATCATCTCGATTTTCGCTGTTGAGGTAATTTTTATTTCAAATCCGCGTCCCCGCATGTAGCCCCCTCGGAGCCGCCACGCCGGGCGCGGTATGGCGGTGAGACATCATTCCGACATCTCACCGCCCTGTCCGTCTATTTTCAATAAGCCGAACCGGTCGTACGTCCCTTGATCTTGCCCTCCTTCATCAGGCCGTCATAGTGGTGCATCATCAGATGCGACTCAACCTGCTGAAGAGTGTCAAGAACAACGCCCACCATAATCAGCAGCGACGTGCCGCCGAAGAACTGAGCGAAATTCTGGCTTATACCAAAGAAACGTGCGAAAGCCGGTAATATTGCCACGATACCCAGGAATATCGAACCCGGAAGAGTGATACGGCTCATGATAGCATCAAGATACTCAGCCGTCTTCTTGCCGGGCTTAACACCGGGGATGAACCCATTGTTGCGCTTCATATTCTCAGCCATCTCGGTGGGACGCACCGTAATAGCCGTATAAAAATACGTGAACGCCACAATCAGAACAAAGAAGACCGCATTGTACCAGAACCCGTTGATATCCGTGAACGCATGCAGGAAACCCGTCTCGCCACCGCGGAAACCGCTGAACGCCATCGGGATGAACATGATAGCCTGTGCAAAAATGATAGGCATCACACCTGCGGCATTAACCTTCAAGGGAATATACTGGCGGGCGCCACCATACTGGCGGTTGCCCACGATGCGCTTCGCATACTGCACAGGCACCTTGCGCGTACCCTGCACCAGCAGCACCGCACCAACCGTCACAGCGAACAGAAGCACAATCTCGATGATGAACATCACAAGACCGCCCTGAGAGCCCGAAGCACCAGGCAGACGGCTGATGAACTCATACGACAGAGCTCCCGGGAGGCGAGCGATGATACCCACGAGGATGATGAACGAAATACCGTTGCCGATACCACGGTCAGTAATACGCTCGCCAAGCCACATGATGAACATCGAGCCCGCCGTCAGGATGATCGTCAGATACACCGTCGTCCAGAAACCCATGTGGAGTCCCAGACCGCCCGATGCCGACGAAGCCTGAATCTGAAGGTTGATGAGATAGGACGGAGCCTGCAGGAACAGAATCACAACCGTTAGATAACGAGTATACTGATTCAGCTTCTGACGGCCGCTCTCGCCCTCGCGCTGCATCTTCTGGAACGACGGAAGGATCATGCCGCAAAGCTGGATCACGATCGATGCCGTGATGTAAGGCATGATACCCAGAGCGAAGACCGATGCCTGAGAGAACGCGCCGCCCGAGAACATATCCAGAAGCTGCATCAGACCACTCTTGTTCGTGAACGAAGCAAGAGCATCGATCGCCGCCGGAGAAATGCCCGGAAGTACAACGTAGCAACCCAGACGGTAGATCAGCACCAGCAGAAGCGTGATGCCGATACGGTCGCGGAGCTCCTTGATCGACCAGATATTCTTGATAGTGTCAGTGAATCTCATGGGTTCAGAGGGTGTTTGCCTGACCGCCGGCAGCCTCGATGGCAGCCTTAGCTGCGGCCGAGAATGCATTGGCTTCTACCGTCAGGGCGCGCGTTACAGCGCCATTGCCCAGCACCTTGGCAAGCTGATTGCGACGCAGATACCCTGCAGCGCGAAGCTCCTCAAGGCCCACCTTCTCGAGATTACGGGCCGTAGCCACTGCCTCGATAAGGTCGAGATTGATCGCTTTATACTCTACGCGGTTGATATTCTTGAAACCGAACTTCGGAAGACGGCGCTGAAGCGGCATCTGACCGCCCTCAAAACCGATCTTGCGGCTGTAGCCCGAACGCGACTTGGCACCCTTGTGACCGCGCGTCGACGTACCGCCCTTGCCGCTGCCGGCACCGCGGCCCACGCGAGTCTTGCTCTTTACCGAGCCCGGGGCGGGCTGAAGATTACTTAAGTCCATGACTGTTTTTATCTTGTTGTTGTGTTATCTGATTGTTTATTCTCACGCCTCCGTTACCGTCACAAGGTGGTGCACTGTCTGCACCATACCCAGAATCGACGGCGTAGCCTCCTTGACCACCGAGTGGTTCATCTTCTTGAGGCCCAGAGCGTCAAGAGTACGCTTCTGAACTGCAGGGCAGTTGATGCGGCTCTTTGTCTGTGTGATCTTTATCTTTGCCATTGATGTCTCTGTTTTTGATCGTTAGCATTAGCCCTTGAATACCTGCTCAACCGAAATGCCGCGGTTCTGAGCAACCTGGGCCGGAGAACGCATCTCATCAAGAGCGGCAATCGTAGCCTTCACAAGATTGTGAGGATTCGACGAACCCTTGCTCTTCGCAAGAACGTCCGTGATACCCACACTCTCAAGGACGGCACGCATAGCACCACCGGCCTTTACACCCGTACCATGGCTCGCAGGCTTCAGGATGATGCGCGAACCACCGAACTTGGCCACCTGCTCGTGAGGGATCGTACCCTTGTGAACAGGAACCTTGATCAGATTCTTCTTCGCAGCCTCAACGCCCTTGGCGATCGCAGCCTGTACTTCGTTGGCCTTGCCGAGACCCCAGCCCACGATACCGTTCTCATTGCCCACCACTACGATAGCGGCAAACGTAAACGTACGGCCACCCTTCGTAACCTTCGTCACACGGTTGATGGCAACCAGACGATCCTTAAGCTCCAGATCGCCCGTCGACTTTACACGGTTATTTCTCTTTGCCATTTTTCTTAGAATTTAAGGCCGGCCTCGCGTGCAGCGTCAGCCAGCGATTTTACACGACCGTGGAAAAGATAACCGTTACGGTCAAATACTACTTCTGTGATTCCGGCCTCGAGTGCCTTCTTTGCGGCTTCCTTGCCCACCTGAGCGGCGATCTCTGTCTTCGTGCCCTCTTCAAGGCCCTTCGACGAGGCCGAAACAAGCGTTACACCGGCCAGATCATCTATAAACTGAACGTAGATCTGCTTGTTGCTGCGGAAGACGGTCATGCGCGGACGCTCAGCTGTGCCCGATATGCGGCCGCGGATGCGCATCTTGATTTTATTTCTTCTTTGTATCTTGGAGAACATAGTATGATGCGTTTAAATTTATTTGGCACCGGCCTTCTTACCCGACTTGCGGCGGATAATCTCACCGACAAACTTGATACCCTTGCCCTTGTACGGCTCAGGCTTGCGGAGCGAACGGATCTTTGCGCACACCTGTCCCAGAAGCTGCTTGTCATCAGAGGTCAGGATGATCAGAGGATTCTTGTTACGCTCGCTCTTGGCCTCCACCTTTACCTCCGGCGGAAGCTTGATATAAATTGCATGGGAGAAACCCAGCGACAGCTCGAGCACCTGGCCCGTGGCCGTTGCGCGGTAACCCACGCCTACGAGTTCCATTTCCTTGCGGTAGCCTTCCGAAACACCCACAACCATGTTGTGGATCAGCGCACGGTACAGACCGTGCTGCGCGCGGTGCTCGCGATCATCGCTCGGACGCTTCAGCACTACGTGCCCGTCCTCTACTGCTACCTCGATTTCAGGGTTCACGGCCTGCTTAAGCTCGCCCAGCTTACCCTTGACGGTCACTACATTGTCCTTATCAACCGTCACAGTTACGCCTGCCGGAAGAGCAATCGGTGCTTTACCTATTCTTGACATAATCTATTTCCTTTTTTACGGTTGATAATTAATAAACGTAGCACAATACCTCGCCGCCGATCTTAAGGTCGGCAGCCTTCTTGTTGGTCATTACGCCCTTCGACGTCGAAAGAATCGCTACGCCGAGGCCGTTGAGCACACGGGGCATGTCCTTGTAGCCCGTGTACTGGCGGAGACCCGGACGCGATACACGCTTAAGCCCCTTGATCGCATTCACGCGATCTACAGGATCATACTTCAGCGCGATCTTGATCATGCCCGCAGGCGTCTCGCCTTCGATGAATTTGTAATTGAGGATATAGCCCTGCTCGAAGAGAATCTTCGTGATCTCCTTCTTCAAGTTCGAAGCCGGAACCTCCACCACGCGGTGGCCGGCCTTGATGGCATTCCTCAGTCTGGTCAGATAATCTGCTATAGGATCTGTCATTGTTGTGTTGGTCTTTAAATTGATTGAGCTCTTTCCGCCACTCAGGGGCGGCAGCCCAACAATATTTAATAAACTCTCTCTCGATCTTTGGGCTGCGGCCCAATGTCCCGTATCCGGGATTTCGGCCGCCGCCGTGGGTGGATCGGGCTCAGCTGGCGCGAGAGCGGGGAATTTTTACCAGCTGGCCTTCTTTACTCCGGGTATCAGACCTGCAGAAGCCATCTCGCGGAACTGAATACGCGAAATACCGAACTGACGCATATAGCCCTTCGGACGACCGGTGATCGAGCAACGGTTGTGCTTCCGGATATACGACGAATTCTTGGGCAGGCTCTGCAGCTTCTGGGCTGCCTCGTATGCCTCGGCACGGTTCTCCTCGTCACGACCTGAATTCACAATCTTCTTCAGCTCGGCGCGGCGCGCTGCATACTTGGCCACCAGACGGTCGCGCTTTACCTCGCGAGCCTTCATTGATTCTTTAGCCATAGGGGATGCTTGGATTATTTTTTAGCGTTCTTGAAGGGCAGACCGAACTGCTTCAGAAGCTCATAGCCTTCCTTATCAGTCTTGGCCGACGTCACGAATGTGATGTTCATGCCCATAAGCTTGTTGATGTTATCGATGTTGATTTCCGGGAAAATGATCTGCTCGGTGATGCCCAGCGTATAATTGCCGCGGCCGTCGAGCTTGCCCTCGATACCCTTGAAGTCACGGATACGCGGAAGAGCCACACGGATCAGACGCTCCAGAAATTCATACATGCGGTCGCGACGAAGTGTCACCATCACACCGATGGGCATCTTCTTACGAACCTTGAAGTTCGAAATATCCTTCTTCGAGAGAGTGGCAACGGCCTTCTGGCCCGTGATGGCCGTAAGCTCGTTGATCGCCGTCTCAATCAGTTTCTTGTCCTGCGTAGCAGCACCGAGACCCTGATTGATCACAATCTTCTCCAGGCGGGGCACCTGCATAACCGTAGAGTAGTTGAATTCCTTCTCCAGGGCCGGAACTATACGCTCCTTATAGTCTTTGCTGAGTGTCGTGCTCATGTTCTTACTTGATTACCTCGTTCGACTTTACTGCCACACGCACCTTCTTGCCATCCTTGCGCTCGATACGGATACGCGTCGGCTTGCCGCTCTTGGGGTCCAGAAGGGCGATGTTCGAGATGTGGATGGGAGCCTCCTTCTTCACAAGGCCTCCCTGGGGATACTGTGCCGTGGGCTTCGTGGCCTTAGTCACGATGTTCACTCCCTCCACGATAGCACGCATCTTCTTGCGGTCTACCTCAAGGACGCGGCCCTGCTTGCCACGGTCCTCGCCGGAGAGAACCTGAACCATATCCCCCTTCTTGATATTGATCTTGCTCATTTCTTATCAGTCAGGTGGGTTAAAGCACCTCCGGTGCCAGTGAAACAATCTTCATGTTCGTGCCGCGCAGCTCACGTGCTACAGGCCCGAAGATACGTGTGCCGCGAAGTTCGCCGGCGTTGTTCAGAAGCACACACGCATTGTCATCAAAGCGGATGTACGAGCCGTCGGCACGACGGATTTCCTTATTCGTACGCACGACTACTGCCTTCGAAACAGTACCCTTCTTCACGTCCGAACCGGGAATCACACTCTTCACAGACACCACGATGATGTCGCCTACGGATGCATAACGGCGACCCGTGCCACCAAGCACGTGGATGCACAGCGCTTCCTTGGCGCCGCTGTTGTCAGCTACGGTAAGGCGGGATTCTGTCTGTATCATCTTTACTTAACTTTTTCTATGATTTCTACTAATCTCCAGCGCTTGGTCTTGCTCAGAGGACGCGTCTCCATCAGACGCACGGTATCGCCCACAGAGCATTCGTTTTTCTCGTCATGGGCATGATACTTCTTGCTCTTGTTCACGAACTTGCCGTAGATCGGATGCTTCTCCTTCCACTTGATCGTGACAGTGATGCTCTTGTCGCCCTTGTTGCTGGATACAACGCCGATGCGCTCTTTGCGCAGATTTCTTTTTTCTTCCATTAGTGTTGTAGCGTTCGGGGGATTTACTTATTGTTAAGCTCCCGCTGACGCAGCTCCGTCTTTACGCGGGCTATCATCCGGCGGTCTGCCGTAATCTTTGCAGGATTGTCCAGAGGAGTCACAGCGTGATTGATCGTCAGCTGACGGTACTCCTTCTCCATCTGCTCGAGACGCTCCCGCAGATCTGCAGTCGTCATCTCCTTGATTTCTTCTTTCTTCATAGCGCTTTACACGTTTTGGGTGGGATCATAATCGCGGCGTACCACAAACTTGGTCACCACGGGAAGCTTCTGAGCGGCCAGACGGAGCGCCTCCTTGGCGATGTCATAGCTCACTCCCTCTACCTCGATGATGATGCGGCCCGGAGTTACAGGCGCCACGAAGCCCTCGGGATTACCTTTACCTTTACCCATTCGCACTTCCGCAGGCTTCTTCGTGATAGGCTTGTCCGGGAAGATACGGATCCAGATTTGACCCTGACGCTGCATGTAGCGCGTCACCGCGATACGCGCGGCCTCTATCTGGCGGCCCGTAATCCATTTGCTCTCAAGAGTCTTGATGCCGAACGAACCGAACGCCAGCGAATTCCCTCGCTGCGCATTGCCCTTCATACGGCCCTTCTGCGCGCGGCGGAATTTGGTTTTCTTTGGTTGTAACATTGTATCTGAATGTCTTCTGAGGTTCTACTTACTTTTTGCCACCGCGGCTGAATCCGCCTCGACGACCACCGCGCTCGCGACGCTCGCCACCATTGCGGCCTTCCTTCTGATTGTTCGTGAACTGAGGTGCCAGATCGCGCTTGCCATAGACCTCGCCACGGCAGATCCAAACCTTTACACCGATCACACCAACCTTCGTGTGAGCCTCGACAAGTGCATAGTCGATGTCCGCGCGAAGCGTGTGAAGAGGCGTACGGCCCTCCTTGAACATCTCCGAACGTGCGATTTCTGCTCCGTTCAGACGGCCCGACACCTGGACCTTGACACCCTCGGCGCCTGCTCGCATCGTCGAAGCGATAGCCATCTTCACCGCACGGCGATAGGCCACCTTACCCTCGATCTGACGGGCAATGCTCGATGCCACGATCTGAGCATCAAGCTCCGGTCGCTTCACCTCATAAATATTGATCTGGACATCCTTGTCCGTGATCTTCTTCAGCTCTTCCTTCAGCTTCTCGACCTCCTGGCCGCCCTTGCCGATGATCAGGCCCGGACGAGAGGTGCACACCGTGATGGTGATGAGCTTCAGAGTACGCTCGATGACAATACGCGACACACTGCACTTGGCAAGGCGCACGTTCAGATATTCACGAAGCTTGTAGTCCTCGAGAATGTTGGCGGGATATTTGCCCTTTTCTGACCAGTTGGAGTCCCAACCGCGAATCACGCCAAGGCGGTTACTGATAGGATTTACTTTCTGTCCCATGGCTTACCTTATGCCTCGCCGGCTTTTACATTGTTTTCGATCGTGTCTACTATCACCGTCACGTGGTTCGCACGCTTGCGGATACGATAGCCACGGCCCTGAGGAGCCGTGCGCAGACGCTTCAGCATCGGCGCCGGATTCACGAATATCGTCTGCACATAAAGCTCGCCGCTCTGTGCCTTGCGGTCATTCTTGGCCTCCCAGTTGGCCACGGCGCTCATCAGGAGCTTCTCCAGACGCGCGGCAGCCTCCTTGTTGGAGAATTTCAGGATGCCGAGAGCGCGGAACACTTCCTTACCGCGGATCATGTCGGCAACCAGACGCATCTTGCGGGGAGAAGTCGGCACGTTCGTCAGCTTCGCGAACGCTATCGTCTTCTGCATCTCCTTACGATGCTCGGCTGTGAGTCTTTTTCTTTCACCCATTTTATTTGTTCGTCTTTTTTTTCAATTGTTGTTTAGGCGTCCCTGCGGCTGCTTACTTCTTCTTGTTGCCGGCGTGGCCGCGGAATGTGCGCGTGGGCGCAAATTCTCCCAGCTTGTGGCCCACCATGTTCTCCGTCACATACACCGGGATAAACTTGTTCCCGTTATGAACTGCGAACGTATGACCTACAAACTCAGGGGCTATCATGGATGCGCGGCTCCACGTCTTGATGACGTTCTTCTTTCCGCTGGCTTCCATGTCGGCTACTTTCTTCTCAAGCTTTACGCTGATGAAGGGGCCTTTTTTTAATGAACGGCTCATACTAAATTACGGTCTTGAGTTTACTTCTTTCTTCTTTCAATAATATACTTCGAAGAGTGCTTCTTGGGCGCACGCGTCTTCAGACCCTTGCTGTAAAGACCCTTGCGGCTGCGGGGATGGCCGCCCGATGCGCGACCTTCACCACCGCCCATGGGGTGGTCTACAGGGTTCATAACTACGCCGCGGTTGCGCGGACGACGGCCAAGCCAGCGGCTGCGGCCTGCCTTGCCCGAACGCTCCAGCGAATGCTCGCTGTTGCCTACAACGCCGATCGTAGCCTTGCAGGTGGCAAGCACCTTGCGCGTTTCGCCTGAAGGTAACTTGATGATTGCGTAATTTCCCTCGCGGGAGATGAGCTGAGCGAAAGTACCGGCCGAACGTGCCATGAAGGCGCCCTGGCCGGGGCGAAGTTCAATGTTGTGGATGACGGTACCGACCGGAATCTTGTTCAGCGGAAGTGCATTGCCGATTTCAGGCGCTGCTTCCGGACCGGAAACAACCGTCGCGCCTACTTCAAGGCCGTTAGGAGCTATGATGTAGGTCTTGACACCATCCACATAGTAAAGAAGAGCGATACGCGCCGAACGGTTCGGATCGTATTCGATGCTCTTAACCACTGCGGGGATGCCGTCGCGGTTTCTCTTAAAGTCTATAATGCGGTATGCGCGCTTGTGGCCACCACCAAGGTAGCGGGTGGTGAGGTGTCCTTCGGCATTACGGCCGCCGGACGACTTTTTGCCGACTGTAAGAGATTTTTCCGGTGTTGTAGCAGTGATCGTACCTTTGAAAACACCGATAACTTTGTGTCGCTGCCCGGGGGTGGTGGGCTTGAATTTTCTTACTGCCATTTTATTTAGATGTTACTGAAAAAGTCGATGGTTTCGCCTTCGCCAACCGTAACGTAAGCCTTCTTCCATTCGTTGCTCTTACCGCGGAGAAGGCCGCTCTTTGTCCAGCGGCTCTTGTTCTTGCCACGGACAACGGCGGTGTTGACCTTTGCGACTTTCACGCCGTAGAGACTCTCTACCAGCGCCTTGATCTGATACTTGTTGGCCTCGGGGGAAACACGGAAGGTGAAGCAGTTGCGCTTCTCCGAGCGCTTCGTTGCGCCCTCGGTGATAACAGGCTTGATTGTGATATCCATTGTTCTGTTCCTCCCTGTGGGTTAGATGTTGTTGATCACAGCAAGACTGCTCTCCGTCAGGACAAGTGCCTTGTTGTTCATTACTACATACGTATTGATGTCCGACACCGTCATCAGGCGGGCGTCGGGCACATTGCGCATCGACAAATATACGTCATTATTTTCTTTTTCCAAAACTACAAGAACCTTTTTGCCGTCAACTTTGAGATTTTTAGCAAAATTTATATATTCTTTAGTCTTGGGGCCGAACGTCAGGTCCTCGACAACGATGATGTCGCCTGCCTGTGCCTTAAGAGTCAGCGCGCTCTTGCGGGCCAGCTCCTTCACCTTGCGGTTCAGCTTGAAACGGTAGTCGCGGGGACGCGGACCGAATACACGGCCACCACCCACCAGTACAGGCGAGTTGATGTCACCGATACGGCTGCCGCCGCCACCCTTCTGCTTGTGAAGCTTACGAGTGGAACCGCTCACTTCCGAACGTTCCTTCGACTTGTGAGTGCCCTGACGGTGGTTAGCAAGGTACTGCTTAACGTCGAGGTAGATGGCGTGCTCGTTGGGAACGATTGCAAAAACCTCGTCGTTCAGCGTGGCTTTGCGGCCCGTTTCCTGGCCCTGCTGGTTGTATATTGCCAGTTCCATATTACTTCTCAATTAATACGATTGAACCTTTGCTGCCGGGTACCGAGCCCTTAATCATCAGAAGGTTGTGTTCGGGAATAATTTTTACAATCTGAAGGTTCTGGACAGTCACGCGCTCATTGCCCATCTGGCCGGCCATGCGCATGCCCTTGAACACCTTGGCGGGATACGAGCACGCACCCACCGAACCGGGAGCACGAAGACGGTTGTGCTGGCCGTGTGTGCTCTGGCCCACACCGCCGAAACCATGACGCTTCACTACGCCCTGGAAACCTTTACCCTTCGACGTGCCGATTACGTCTACGAACTCTACGCCGTCGAAATAGTCGACGCCGATCGTGTCGCCCGGGGCATACTCGCCCTCGAAACCTTTGAACTCGGCCAAGTGACGCTTGGGTGCTACGCCGGCCTTCTTGAAGTGGCCGAGCTCAGGCTGAGTGAGGTGCTTTTCCTTTTCCTCCTCGAAACCGAGCTGGAGGGCTTCATAGCCGTCCACTTCCTTAGTCTTGACCTGGGTAACGACACAAGGGCCTACTTCGATAACAGTGCACGGTACATTCTTACCGTCGGCACTGAACACGGATGTCATTCCGATTTTCTTTCCAATTAATCCTGGCATTTCTGTGTTGTTTTTAGTCTCTGTTTATTTTCTCTTTTCCTCCGGCCCCCGGAGCGCGCCCTCATGCGCGCGCCCCGGAGCCTCGGGAATATCTTTCCTCTTTGCGTGGTGTGCTTAGCACTTGATTTCTACTTCCACACCGCTGGGGAGCTCCAGCTTCATCAGAGCATCCACGATTTTGGGCGTGGCATTGTAGATGTCGATCAGACGCTTGTAGCTCGAAAGCTCGAACTGCTCGCGGCTCTTCTTGTTCACGAAGGTCGAGCGGTTCACGGTGAAGATACGCTTGTGCGTAGGCAGGGGGATAGGACCGCTGATTACGGCACCGATGCTCTTCACGGTCTTCACAATCTTCTCGGCGCTCTTGTCCACCAGGCTGTGGTCGTAAGATTTCAGTTTGATGCGAATTACGGGATTCATATGCAGTTTGTGTTTTTATTTTTTATTTCAGAAGGTCGGCACGCCCGTCACACTCGGCGAGCACTGCCTTGGCGATCGAGGACGACACCTCGCTGTAGTGCGAGAAGCTCATCGTCGAAGTTGCACGGCCCGACGTGATCGTACGCAGCGCCGTCACATAGCCGAACATCTCGGCAAGAGGAGCCTTAGCCTTCACCACGCGTGCACCGCTGCGGCTCGTCTCCATACCCTCGACCTGACCGCGACGCTTGTTAAGGTCGGAGATCACGTCGCCCATGGATTCTTCAGGCGTCACAACTTCAATCTTCATGATGGGCTCCAGAAGCACGGGACCTGCCTTCTCGCAAGCCTTCTTGAAGGCCTGGATAGCGCAGAGCTCGAACGACAGCTGGTCAGAGTCCACAGGGTGGAACGAACCGTCCAGAACCGTCACCTTAAGATGCTCCACAGGGAAGCCGGCCAGAACACCGTTCTTCATCGCATTGGTGAAGCCCTTCTGGATGGCGGGAATGAATTCCTTGGGAATATTACCGCCCTTAACCTCGTCCACAAACTGCAGGTTGCCGTCGAAACCTTCGTCAACCGGTTCTACGCGCACGATGATATCGGCGAACTTACCGCGACCACCCGTCTGCTTCTTGAACACCTCACGAAGCTCGACAGGACGCGTGATAGCCTCCTTGTACGTAACCTGAGGACGACCCTGATTGCACTCTACCTTGAACTCGCGGCGGAGACGGTCGATGATGATATCGAGGTGAAGCTCACCCATACCCGAGATAACCGTCTGGCCCGTCTCCTCGTTGGTCTGAACACGGAAAGTCGGGTCCTCTTCAGCCAGCTTCTGCAGGCCCACACCCAGCTTGTCCAGATCCTTCTGAGTCTTGGGCTCCACAGCGATACCGATCACAGGTTCGGGGAACTCCATAGCCTCCAGAACGATGGGAGCGTCTTCAGCGCAGAGCGTATCGCCCGTGCGGATATCCTTGAAGCCAACGCCTGCGCCGATATCGCCGCAGCCGATCTTCTCCATCGGGTTCTGCTTGTTCGAATGCATCTGGAACAGACGCGAGATGCGCTCCTTCTTGCCCGAACGTGCGTTGAGAACATAGCTGCCGGCAGCCACATCGCCCGAATAAACACGGAAGAAGCACAGACGGCCTACATACGGGTCAGTAGCGATCTTGAACGCCAGCGCGCACATCTTGGCTTCGCTGGAAGGTTCGCGGGTTTCGATCTTGTCGGGATCGTCGATAGCGTGACCCTCGACAGCGCCGGCATCCAGCGGCGAGGGCAGATAAGCGCAGACAGCGTCAAGCAGACACTGCACACCCTTGTTCTTGAACGACGAGCCGCAGATCATCGGCACGAGATCCATCTTCAGCGTAGCAGCGCGGAGAGCACGCTTGATCTCCTCGACAGTGATCGTCGAAGGATCGTCGAAATACTTGGCCATCAGATCATCGTCGTATTCAGCGATCTTCTCAAGCATAGCGTCACGATACTGCTCAGCCTCGTCGCGCAGAGCGGCGGGAATCTCTTCCACCGAGTAGTCGGCGCCCATGGTCTCGTCATGCCAGAAGATAGCCTTCATGGTAATCAGATCCACGACACCCTTGAAAGTCTCCTCGGCACCGATAGGAATCTGAATCGGGCAGGGATTTGCACCCAGCACATCCTTCAGCTGACGCACAACCTCGAAGAAGTTAGCGCCCGAGCGGTCCATCTTGTTCACATAGCCGATACGGGGCACATTGTACTTGTCGGCCTGGCGCCATACGGTCTCGGACTGAGGCTCAACGCCGCCAACGGCGCAGAACGTAGCCACAGCACCGTCCAGAATGCGGAGCGAACGCTCCACCTCCACCGTGAAGTCCACGTGTCCCGGAGTGTCGATAAGATTGATCTTGAACTTCTCGTCAAGATACTTCCAGAATGTGGTGGTGGCAGCCGAAGTAATAGTAATGCCGCGCTCCTGCTCCTGTTCCATCCAGTCCATGGTAGCGGCGCCATCATGCACCTCACCGATCTTGTGTGTCAGACCGGTATAGAACAGAATGCGCTCCGACGTGGTGGTCTTGCCGGCATCGATGTGAGCCATGATGCCGATGTTGCGCGTATATTTTAAATGTTCGTCAATTTTTGCCATTACGGTATATGGAAAATAAATATGTTCCTTGAAAAATCAATATTAGAAGCGGAAGTGTGCGAAGGCGCGGTTTGCCTCGGCCATCTTGTGCATATCCTCCTTGCGCTTGTAAGCGCCGCCCTGATTGTTGAAAGCGTCAACGATTTCAGCGGCAAGCTTGTCAGCCATAGTCTTGCCGCCACGCTTGCGGGCATAGAGAATCAGATTTTTCATGGATATCGACTCCTTGCGATCCGCGCGGATTTCGGTCGGAACCTGGAAGGTAGCACCGCCCACACGGCGGCTCTTTACCTCTACGGTAGGAGTGATGTTTTCAAGAGCCTTTTTCCAGATATCGAGAGCCGTCAGCTCCTCGTTAGGCATCTTTGCCTTGACCGTGTCAAGGGCGTCGTAGAAAATTGCAAAAGCGGTATTTTTCTTACCGTCATACATGAGGTGGTTCACAAATTTGGTCACTCTCACGTCATCGAAGACAGGATCCGGAAGGATCACACGCTTCTTAGGCTTGGCCTTTCTCATTTGTTCTTTTCGGAATGTGTTTTCGGATTGCTTGGTTGCCTGTTTCTTTTCGTCTTCAGCCCGGACCTCTGTCCCTAAGCTTACTCAACCGTTGTCTGTTAGCTGCAAGAAATCAAAAAACGAGTTTTAATTTTTTTGTTTAAAATCTCGCGGTGCGTTCAGTGATCGTCTTCACCCGCGCCTTAGCCGGTTCACGCCGGCACACGGCCCGGATTACTTCTTGGCTGCACCGGCCTTGGGACGCTTCGCTCCATACTTCGAGCGACGCTGAGTGCGGTCCTTCACACCTGCGGTGTCAAGCGTGCCGCGTACGATGTGGTAGCGTACACCGGGAAGATCCTTCACACGGCCACCGCGAACCAGCACGATCGAGTGCTCCTGAAGATTGTGACCTTCACCCGGAATGTAGGAGTTAACCTCCTTGCCGTTGGTCAGACGCACACGCGCAACCTTACGCATTGCCGAGTTAGGCTTCTTGGGAGTAGTCGTGTACACACGCACGCAGACGCCGCGACGCTGAGGGCACGAATCAAGTGCGGGCGACTTACTCTTGTCCTCGAGGGCCACACGTCCTTTTCTTACTAATTGCTGAATAGTAGGCATCTTAGTTCTTTTGTTTGTGACTTGAGTTGATTAAATGTATTTCTTTTTATTTTTTCGTCAATCCAGGCGCCCACCAAACGACGGCCCATCGCTTTGTCTTTCAGACACTTGCGATAGCCATCCGTCGATGAGCCCACTTTTTCACCGCAAAGTTACGCATTTAATTTCTAAAAACCAAACAATTAAGAAAATTTTTCTCATCACCCCGGAATACTAATTTCTTCCGAATGCCGTTGTATGAAAAACATATGATCATACCATACACCCTGAATCCAACATGAAAAAACTGATTTCAGCCATCATCGCGCTTACCGCATCAATTTTCACAACACACGCCGCCGTGGCCGCCTTGCAGCCCGATACCCTCTGCCTGCAAGGATCCGTCGGCAAACTCTTTGCCGTGATCGACAGACCCTCGGAATCCCCACAACCCCTTCCCCTCGTCATAATCGCACACGGCTTCAACGACAGCGGCCTCGGCGCCTTCCCCTCCTCCATATCCCAAAGCATCGTCCGTCAAGGCATGGCCACACTGAGGTTCGACTTCAATGCCCACGGCCGAAGCGAAGGCGAATTCAAGAACATGACCGTTCTCAACGAAATTGCCGACCTCAAAAGCGTAATCGCATGGGCACAACAGCAGCCCTGGGTAAAAGACATCGCACTCGTCGGACATTCACAGGGAGGTGTCGTTGTCAGCATGACCGCCGGCGAATTAGGATATCCGACCATTAAAGCCGAAGTACTCCTCGCCCCGGCCGCAGTATTGCGCGACGACGCCCTGCGCGGAAACACCATGGGTGCATTCTACGACCCGTGGAATTTCCAGGACGAATACGTCGAGCTCCCCCACTTTCCCGGCAGTCGGGCCCTGCAGTTAGGCAAGAACTACATAGAAAGCGCCATCAAGCTTCCCATCTACGAAACCGCAGCACAATACGACGGACCGGCCCTTATCGTGCACGGCATGCAAGACCGTGTCGTGCCCTACACTTACGCCGAGCGCTATCACGAGAAACTCAAAAACAGCCGGCTACAGCTCATCCCCACCGACAACCACATGTTCACCGAAACCACACAATCCACCCCCACCCTCGTAGCCGAATGGCTCAAATCCACCCTCTCCGAATAAACGACACCGGCCGCCGAGCACGTTTCAACGTCTCGTCGGCCGGTGATTTTTTTGCTCCGCCTTATCGCTCCACGATCCAGCGGGCGATGAGGTCGAGGACTTCGGGGGAGATGGTCTGGGTGATGGTGCCGTATTTCATCGATTCGGAGCTCGAGGAAGGACGCTGGAACATGTGGTTCAGATTCTCCATCCGCACCACTTCCGCCGTGGGCACCGCGGCCTCGATTGCACCGAGATTCATTTCGCAGTTCACCTGCGCATCCCATGTGCCGTTCAGCGCCAGAACAGGACACTCAATCCTGGAAAGATAAGGCCCCGGATCGAGCTTCACGAAAGCGACATACCAAGGCATCGTGGGCACTCGCAAGTCAGCCTCCACCTGCTCGGGCGTATATGCCGGATGCAGTTCGGCCACAAGCGGCCTTAGCGTATTTGCCAGCTCCAGCGAATCGCTGCTCTCGGCAATCACGCGGAACATCCTGCGCAGAATGTCCACTTCTCCATCCTTCAGCGGCGTCCCCGACACCTCGCAAATATCCTCATTCTGCTTCACCATCAGCTCCTCGCCCTTCACGGCCATACCTGCAAGGCTGACCACGAAATTCACCTCACGAGGGTACAGCCCGGCGTTGATCAGCGCTTCCGTGCCTCCCTCGCTATGGCCGAGGATACCCACACGCGCATCGTCCACCTCCGGGCGCTCGCGCAGATAGCGCAGACCGGCCATGACGTCGCCGGCAAAATCCATCGTCGTTTCATCGCCTCTCAGCGCATCGCTTTCGCCCGCACCGCGGTCGTCGAAACGCAGCACAGCCACGCCCGAACGCGTAAGCTTATCAGCCAGCACAGCAAAAGGCTTGTGCCCGAAAAGCTCCTCATCGCGATTCTGTGCGCCGCTTCCCGAGGCCAAAACTACAGCGGGAAAACCGCCGCTCACCGGCTGCGACGGCATAGTCAGTGTTCCGCACAGCGTAACATCGCCGTTCCGGAAGCTTACCTCCTCCTCGCGATAATCGAAGGGCCCGACCGGCGTCTGCGGACGCTCCGGATACATATCCGATTCCTTGCCGCGCACCAGCGTCAGAGGCATCATCACACCCTGCATGAACACCCCGCCAATCTCATCCTTCGCCGGCTTATAGGCCCCTCGGAAACTCAACTGCAGACGTTTTATATACACCTCAAGACTGTCGCCCGCAGCATTCACCCGTGCATAATCGCATGGAATCTCCGACACTCCCTGCGCAGGCGAGGACATCGTGGCCGTGCTATCGTTGACGACATTGAACACTACCGGAATTCGCCCCATGAGCGTGCCCTTCCATACGCCGCGGATACCACCGGACCCGAAAGCAGCAATGGCCGCGAAGCATGCTAATACTACTGCAAATATCTTTCTCATAAGTCCTTCTTTCAGCGGGCAGACTTCAGATAATCTTCAATTCCGGCAACGATCTTCTGCGCCACCAGACGCCGGAACGCGGGATCAGCGAGCTTCTCCTCTTCCACGAGCGAGCTCATAAACATACCCTCGACAAGCACCTCCGGAAACTCCGTCGGCCCGTTCAGCGAGAAGTTGAAATTCTGCACGATACCGAACAGCGGCAGCCCCGTCTCAAGCAAGCGCGCCGTGACAGCCTGCGCCATAGGACGACAGAAGAGATGCTTGTAGAGCACGGCTGTTCCGGGCGATGAGAGCGCACCGCCGCCCGAGTTATTATGCACGGACACGGCCATATCCACCTTCGCCTCACGCCAGATGCGCTTGCGCTCGGCCATCGACGGACCGGTATCTCCCGTGCGCGTCATCACCACCTTCGCGCCCTTGGCCTCGAGAATCTCTCTGATGTGCTGAACGATATCGAGATTCACTTCCTTCTCCTTCAGGCCCGAGGGCGAGTAGGCCCCGGGGTACGGACCGCCATGACCTGCATCCAGACCAATGGTGAGATTTTTCAGAGCGAGCGAGACCGGACGGTGGCGTACGTCAATCGTCAGACTCGTGCCCTGATAGCCCACATGGAAACCCCACTGCACACCTGGCTTCAGACGCAGAATCACGCGGTAGACATCCGAATCCACCTGACGGAAATCCACATAATCGATTATGCCCAACGTTGCCGTTCGCTGCGTTATCCAGTTGCTATTGTCCGTAGCGCCATACACATCCACCGTAATGGTCGAAGGGTCGAGCTCCGTGGCGTAGCTGTATGCCAGACGGCGAGGCAGCGAAATAGTCACGCGATCCACATCGCCCGCATCAGCCACACTCCAGCTGCCCGTATTCACAGCCCCGGCCACGGCAGGCGCCACGGCGTCGGAGGCATACTCCTTGGGCAGATACGCACGGCGGTTATCGCCGAGCTGAACGCAATACAGACTCCCCTTCTCGCCCACGGCCTTGAGCACTATCCCCTCGTCAATAAAGCCCATCTTCGAGCCTCCGAGCCGGTCATCGCCGTTGCCGTATTGCAGGTAAGCCCCGGGAAGGGTCTCCACCCAGCGCCCCTCCACGAATCTCGTCTCCGGCGTCTCTTTAGCCACACGCTTCGGTGCTGCCACCGTATCGCGGTATATCTCGAGCACCCGCTTGGTGCTCTTGCCGTCCTTCTCGACATCCACGCTCACGCGGTTCAGCCCCGGCCGGAGCGCCACTTTGCTGCCGAACGACCCTGTGCGGTAAACATGCACGGCCTCGTCGGCAATGCTCGCACGCGCACCCGGCTGGGTGACGCACACCAAAGTCGTTTCCGCCGAGCGGATCGTGTCCGGCGCTCCGGAATATATCTTCAACATGGGAGCCTCCTGGGCGCCTGCACAAAGGGCAGCCGACGCGAAGGCAATGGATAGAAATCGTTTCATGGTCACGGATTTTGAATTATAGTGCAAATATACATAGTTCAAAAACCAAAACCAAGCCTCCCCGACTAAAATCGCCAAGCGCGAAATCACAAAACGGGCGCCACAACTCCCGATGGGAAATGTGGCGCCCGTATAGGCCTTTATCTGAGACTGTCAGATTACTTGGACAGCTTCTCCTTGAGAGCAGCCAGCGAAGCGAGATCGCCCAGCGTGGTCTTCTCCAGCGGAGTAGTCTGAGCAGCGGCAGCGGGCTCTTCCTGCTTCTTGGCGGGACGCTTTGCAGCCTTGCGCTCTGCGCTCTTCTCTGCACGAGCCGGATCCTCGAAGGTGCGGCTGTGGCTTACGATGATGCGCTTGTTGTCCTTGTTGAATTCGATAACCTTGAAGGGGAGCTTCTCGTCCACCTTGGCGGTGGTGCCGTCTTCCTTCACAAGGTGCTTGGGCGTTGCGAAGCCCTCGACACCGTAAGGCAGAGCTACAACAGCACCCTTCTCAAGCATCTCGACGATGGTGCCTTCGTGTACGGAATCCTTCGTGAATACGGTTTCGAATACATCCCAGGGATTCTCCTCGAGCTGCTTGTGGCCGAGAGAGAGACGGCGGTTGTCCTTGTCGATGTTGAGAACCTCAACGTCGATGTCGGCACCGATCTGCGTGAATTCGCTGGGGTGCTTGATCTTCTTGGTCCAGGAGAGGTCGGAGATGTGGATGAGGCCGTCAACGCCCTCTTCAATCTCAACGAACACACCGAAGTTGGTGAAGTTGCGCACCTTGGCCGTGTGGCGGCTGCCGATGGCATACTTGGTGTCGATGTCTTCCCAGGGATCCTTCTTGAGCTGCTTGATACCGAGGCTCATCTTGCGGTCGTTGCGGTCGAGCGTAAGAATCTGTGCTTCAACCTCGTCGCCAACCTTGAGGAAGTCCTGAGCGCTGCGGAGGTGCTGGCTCCACGACATTTCGCTGACGTGGATGAGACCTTCGACGCCGGGAGCAACTTCGAGGAATGCGCCGTAGTCAGCCATAACGACTACCTTACCCTTCACGCGGTCGCCAACCTTGAGGTCGGGGTTGAGAGCCTCCCAGGGATGGGGGAAGAGCTGCTTGAGACCCAGAGCGATGCGCTTCTTCTCGTTATCGAAGTCGAGGATAACAACGTTGAGCTTCTGCTCGAGTTCCACAACTTCCGAGGGATGATTTACGCGGCCCCAGGAAAGGTCGGTGATGTGGATAAGACCGTCCACACCGCCCAGGTCGATGAACACACCATAGGAAGTGATGTTCTTGACGGTGCCTTCGAGCACCTGACCCTTTTCGAGGTGAGAGATGATTTCGCGCTTCTGAGCCTCCAGTTCGGCTTCGATGAGCGCCTTGTGCGATACAACCACGTTCTTGAACTCTTCGTTGATCTTCACAACCTTGAATTCCATGGTCTTGCCCACGAACACGTCGTAGTCGCGGATGGGCTTCACGTCGATCTGCGAGCCGGGGAGGAAAGCCTCGATACCGAACACGTCCACGATCATACCGCCCTTGGTGCGGCACTTGATGTAGCCCTGGATGATGTCGTTGTTCTCGAGAGCGGCGTTGATGCGGTCCCAGGAGCGGGCTGCGCGAGCCTTTTTGTGGCTCAGGATCAGCTGGCCCTTCTTGTCTTCCTGGTTCTCGATGAACACTTCCACCTTGTCGCCGACCTTGATGTCGGGATTGTAGCGGAATTCGCTCATGGGGATGATGCCGTCCGACTTGTAGTCGATGTTCACAACGGCTTCGCGCTTGTTCAGGGCGATGATCGTACCTTCGATCACTTCCTTGTCCTTCACGGAGTTGAGGGAATCCTCATAAGCTTTGGTGACCTGTTCGCGGCTCTGGTCGGCGACGGTTTCACCGTTCTCATACGCTGCCCAGTCGAAATCTTCGATGGGAGAATTTTTCAATTCTGTCATTTAAAATTAGTTAGTAAATAGGGTTTATTAATTCGCTTAGCCCGGTCCCGACAGGGCCGGACGCTTTGCGGCGCAAAGATACGTTTTTCCCCGCACACCACCAAATAAATCTTTAAAAATCCGCACTTTTCGCGAATTTTCACACATCAATTCAGTATATCTTAATTTTGCTATTGCCTGTTGGACCTGCGCGGATGTTTTTTACTATCTTTGCATTTAAATAGACTCATAATCATGGCAGAATTCGATTTAAGCAAGTTAGCAGAATACCGAGAACATAATCAACTCGAAGCCAAGGAGGCAAAAAGGCGGTTTCCCAGGATCATTTTGGGAGACCTATTCGGCCTTTGCCAATACCGATCGGTGTCATTCTGCTCGGCGTAAGGGAGGAAAAGGACGGAAAGCTTGTGCCTGAAGATGTCGATATTGAGAAGTTGGAGAAAGATTTCTGGAACATGGTCAACAATCGTCAAAAGATAAGCGCAAACATCATTACCCATAATATGGTTCAGACGGAGGTGATTGACGGTAAAAATATACTTGTTATTCACGTTCCTCGCGCTGAACGCATGGCTCGACCGGTCTATGTCGGTATGGACCCTAAATCGGGCACCTACCGTCGCAACCATGAAGGTGATTATCATTGCTCACTCGATGAAATGTCGCTCATGTTTCGTGATGCCGCTTATGTCACTCAAGATGCAAAGGTCCTTGAGAAAATGGATATGTCGGTATTCTGTAAGGATACAATCAAAGGCTATCGTAACTTTTTCCGTTCCTCTCATACGAACCATCTCTGGAACAACGAGGACGATGAAATGTTTTTACGTAAAATCGGGGCTATCGGAATCGGCGAAGATGGTAAATACCATCCCACGGCCGCTGGACTGTTGATGTTCGGCTACGAATATGAGATAACACGTGAGTTCCCAAATTACTTTCTTGATTATCAAGAGAATCGCTCTTTGGGAGCAACTCGTTGGACCGACCGTATTATCTCCACATCCGGTGACTGGAGCGGCAATGTATTCGACTTTGTGATTGAAGTTCTGCGACGTATGCAACAGGGGCTTAAGGTTCCATTTGTGTTGAAAGGTAATATTCGCGTAGATGATACCCCCATCCACAAGCTATTACGTGAAGCTTTAACTAATGCCTGTGTTCACGCGGATTTTTATGGCCGTCAGGGACTGGTTATCCATAAATCTGAAGAAGGGTATCGACTCTCAAATCCCGGCACAGTGCGCATCTCCATTTCCGATGCTATCGAAGGCGGTATCTCTGATCCACGTAACGGCATAATGCTTAAAATCTTCTCTCTCATAGATTTCGGAGAACGAGCCGGAAGTGGTCTGAGTGGTATATGTAAACAATGGGAAAAAGTTTATCATACGCCCGTAACTATTGAGGAAACCCACAAAGATGGTGTTGACCGCACAGTACTGACACTATCCACCGGAGGTCATGAACAAGACGTAAAAGCCATGCTCGAACTTTACGATGCCTTGATCACTCCTCCTAAATTTCAAACCGACCAAGATTCTATACATCGTGGCCAGAAAAGTAACCAGAAAACAGACGAGTATACCCAAAATAGGCATCAAAGTAACCAGGAACCCGGCTTAAGTAACCAGAAAACATTAACGAGTAGCCAGAAATTAATCTCACTTTTAGAAGCCGATTCGAAAATCTCCATATCTGAAATGGCGACAAAGCTTAAGATGTCACCATCGGGCGTAAAGAAGATTATCAAATCTTTAAAAGAGTCAAGGAGAATAAAGCGAGTAGGTCCGGATAAAGGCGGACATTGGGAAGTACTATAACTTATCGGTAGACAAACACACAATATCATGAAAATAGCGAATGCAAGCCCCGAGGATGCGTCTCTGATTGCCGATGCTATACTTGCGGCTGTGGGAGACGAGATCTCCGACGGTCTTGCCGGCGATAGATGCAGCCGTGAGGATGTTCACGACCTCTTCATGCGCCTTGCCTCCCGCAAGGACACACAGTATTCCTACACCAACGCCCGTATCGCCCGCACCGACAGCGGCCGGCCTATGGGTGTATGCGTCAGCTATGACGGCGCGGAGCTCAAGCGTCTGCGTGTGCACTTTTTCCACGAGGCATGCACCACCTTGGGATGGAAAATGACAAGCGAAGAAATGGACAACTTCCCCGGAGAGACCGACTCGGATGAATTCTATCTGGATACGTTGATGGTTCTCCCCGAGTTCAGGGGGCAAGGCATAGGACGAGCGCTGATAGACGATGCTCGCAACAGGGCCCGCGCTGCCGGAAAGCCCCTGGGCCTGCTGTGCGACAAAGACAACGTCAAGGCCCGGCATCTATACGAGAGCTGCGGCTTCCGCTGCATGGGAGAGCGTCTATTCGCCGGCACGGTGATGGACCATCTGCAGATAACTTAACGGTACGCGTCGAGTGCCCGAAGCATCCGATGTCCGAAGCGCGATGCTTTCTTCTCGCCCACGCCGTGCACATCGAGCAGCTCGTCCATTGTCCGCGGACGACGGCGTGCGAGATCCTCGAGCGTCGCATCCGAGAAAATCATGAATGCCGGGCAGCCATACTCTGCGGCCAGCTCCTTGCGCACGCCTTTCAGATACTCCACAAGAGCCTTATCTACAGGGCGGTCCGCGCCACGCGCTGCAAGCGCCCCCCGGGCTGCTTCGTGCTCTCCGGCTGTCTGCGGATCCACATAGCGCGAAAGCTCCAGCTGCTCCTCTCCGCGCAGTATGCGCATGCCCAAGGGGGTGGGCCGCAATACGTTGCCGCGCTCATACGCCACCTCGAATACCCCGAGTTGGATCATCTGACCCAGATAATCCATCCACTCCTCCCGGCTTAGGTCCGCACCGACGCCGAAGGTCTTCAGGCGGTCAAAACCGCGTTGGCGTATTTCCTGACGCTGCGAGCCTCGTAAAATATCGACGAGCGTAAACACGCCAACTGATGCTTGTGTGCGCATCACGCCTGAAAGCGCCTTCTGCGCAAGCACCGTTCCGTCGAAACGCACCGGCGGATTCAGACAGATGTCGCAGTTGCCGCAGTCGTGCACGGCCTCCTCGCTGAAATAGCTCAGCAACACGCGCCGGCGGCACACCCTTGAATGTGCATACGAATCCATACGCCGTAGCTTCTCCTGATTCACAGCCACACGGCCGCTCTCGGCTATGAACTGGCGCAAGGTGACGATATCGCCATAACTGTAGAAGAGAGTCGCCTCGGCCGGAAGCCCGTCGCGGCCCGCACGGCCTATTTCCTGATAGTAGCTCTCTATATTGGCCGGCATATTGTTGTGCACCACCCAACGAATATTGCCTTTGTCCACGCCCATGCCGAAGGCAACCGTGGCACACACCACCTGAACCGTCCCGTTCAGAAAAGCCTTGTGAGCGGCGTCACGGGCCGCCGGGTCGAGCCCGGCGTGATATACGCACGACCGTATGCCGCGCGCACGCAACTTGGCATCCAGCGTCTCGGCCGACTTCCTCGACAGGCAGTAGGCCATGCCCGAATCCTGCGGGTACTTACGCACCATATCGATGATATAGCGCACACGCCCTGCAGGTCCCGGATTGGGAAAAGCCCGAAGCGTGAGGTTCGGACGGTCGAAAGAGCCGAGATAGCAGTATGGATTCCGCAGGCGCAACTGCGCCACAATATCATCGCGCGTCAGGCGGTCGGCCGTGGCCGTAAGTGCAAGCACCGGCACATCGGGACGCCTCTCCTTAAGGCCGGAGAGCGAGGTGTATACCGGGCGGAAATCATGGCCCCACTGCGAGATGCAGTGAGCCTCGTCGATGGCAAACATCGCCACGGGCATATCGGGGCTCCAGCGGTCGATATCGGCCATCAGACGCTCCGGCGATATGTATAGCAGTTTGATTTTTCCCGCATAAACACCGTCCATCACCTCGCGGTTGTAGCTGTCCGGGTTATTGGAATGCACGGCCGCGGCAGGGATGCCGTTGGCCGTCAGAGCCTGCACCTGATCGTTCATCAGCGCAATAAGCGGCGACACTACCACGACGCATCCCCGGGATGCCAGAAGGGCAGGCATCTGATAGCACATGCTCTTGCCGCCACCAGTGGGCATTAGCACCACGGCATCGCGACCCGACATCACTGCTTCGATCACGCCCCACTGTCCCGGGCGGAACGACTTGTAGCCATAGAAGCGCCGCAGAAGCGCCAGTGCGCGCTCGCGCAGCTCCGTCATGGATGTATCCGATGTATTTTGCCCTATCATAGCCACAAAGATAAAGCAATTTTTTGAATAATTTGTTATATCTTTGCGATGCGAACCCGCAAGCGCCAAAACTAAAATTCCATTACCGACGTGCCAAAATTCTTCCTACTCGATGCCTACGCGCTCATCTACCGCGCATACTATGCCCTCGTACGCTCGCCCCGCGTGACCTCATACGGCCTCAACACTTCGGCCATATTCGGATTCTGCAACACCCTCGAAGAGGTGTTGCGCAAGGAGAATCCGGAATACATCGGCGTGTGCTTCGATCCGGCCCACGGACAGACATTCCGCCACGAGCAGTACCCCGAATATAAGGCCGGACGCGACAAGCAGCCCGAGGACATAACCCTGGCCATTCCCTTCATCCGCAGGATACTGGAAGCTTATCGCATCCCTGCAGTTGAAATTGCAGGCTACGAAGCCGATGATGTGATAGGCACCCTCTCGCGCATAGCCGAACGCACTACCGATTTCACGACCTACATGATGACGCCCGACAAAGACTATGGCCAGCTCGTGACGGACCGTGTCTACATGTACCGCCCCTCGCTGCGAGGACAGGGCTTCGAGATCCGCACTCCGCGCGAGGTGTGCGAGCGCTACGGCATATCCTCGCCGCGACAGGTGATAGACCTTCTGGCGCTCGAAGGTGACGCCTCGGACAATGTGCCCGGCTGTCCCGGCGTGGGCGAGAAGACGGCCGCAAAACTGATTGCCGAATTCGGCTCGGTGGAAAATCTTCTGGCACATACGGCCGACCTGAAAGGAGCCCTGAAACAGAAAATCGTAGACAACGAGGCGCAGATACGCATGTCGAAGGAGCTCGTGACCATCTGCACCGATGTGCCCGTGGACATCGCGCCCGAGGACTTCGCAAGGCGCGAGCCCGACCGCGAGGCTCTCGCGGCCATCTTCAACGAACTCGAGTTCCGCACAATGGCCGCCAAGCTCGGACTGGAAAGCCCGGCGCCTGCGAAAAAGGACACGGCGCCCAAAAAGGAAGAGCACGCCGAATCTCTGGGCGGCCTGTTCGACCTCGTGGAACCGGAACCCGCGGCGCCCGCGACCTTCACCATCGACTCTGCTGAAATCACCACGGCACCTGCTGCCGTGGCCTCTTTCGTGCAGCGCGTGCTCCACGATGGGCGCCCCACCTCCATCGCTACCGATGCTCCGGGCGAAGAGGCCTTCACGGACATCCTGCGCGGTGTGGCACTATGCCGCCACAAGGAAGGCGATGCTTACGAAACGCTCTACATCACCCTGCATGGCGCTGATGCCACCACCCGAAAAGAACTTCTCGCACCTCTGCGCACGCTTCTCGACAGCCCCGAGCTCACGCTTGTCAGCGCCGATGTGAAACGCGACATGATCCTCTTGCGTCGCGAAGGTCTGGAATGGAAACGCACGGCCTGGTTCGACACCTCCGTGGCCCATTACCTCGTGGCTCCCGAAATGAAGCACGACATCCCCACGCTGGCCATGATTTATCTGGGCTACCGCACCTCCGGCTACGATCTGAGCGCTACCGATAGGCGCAAGCAGCTCGCTGCTGCCTCGACGCCCGAGCTGGCAGCACCATTGATGAGCGAACTGGCCGAGACAACCTTACGGCTCGAGGCCCCGCTGCGCTCGGAGATTGCCATGAAGGGCCAGACTTCGCTGCTGGACGACGTCGAGCTGCCTTTCGTGCGCGTATTGGCCGAGATGGAATGGACCGGTGTGCGCATCGATTCGGACGTATTGCACGCCATGGCCGGAGGCTTATCTGAACGCATAGCGGAGCTGGAGGCTCAGGCATTCGAAATAGCCGGACACAGCTTCAACCCGGGCTCGCCCTCGCAGGTCGGACAGGTGCTGTTCGGCGAACTTGGCATTGACCCGAAAGCAAAGAAAACCAAGGGCGGCGCGTGGAGTACAACCGAGGAAGTGCTCGAAAAATACAAGGCCACAGTGCCGCTGGTGCAGATCATACTTGATATCCGCGGGCTGCGCAAGCTGCTCTCCACCTATGTCGAGGCACTCCCGCGCATGGTGAATCCGCGTACGGGCAAGATCCATACCACCTTCAACCAGACGGTGACGGCAACAGGACGCATATCGTCCACCAACCCCAACCTCCAGAACATCCCCATCCGCACGGCCGACGGACGCGAGATACGGCGGGCCTTCATACCCGATCCCGGTCATGTCATGCTCTCGGCGGACTACTCGCAGATCGAACTGCGCCTCATGGCCCACTTCTCGGGCGATCCCGGCATGCTCGAAGCATTCCATTCCGGCGAGGATATCCACCGCGCCACGGCGGCCAAGATATACCACCTCCCGCTGGCCGAGGTGAGCGATGAGCAGCGCCGCAATGCCAAGACCGCCAATTTCGGCATCATTTACGGCATCAGCGCCTTCGGACTCTCGGAGCGTCTGGGCATTCCGCGTTCGGAAGCCAAGGCACTCATCGACGGCTATCTGCGCAGCTATCCGGATGTGGAGAAATACATCAACGAGGCCATCGAGCGTGCACGCGAGGACGGATTCGTATCGACTATTCTCGGGCGTAAACGCTATCTGCCCGACATAAATTCGCGCAACAGCGTGGTGCGCGGGTATGCCGAGCGAAATGCCGTGAACGCTCCGCTGCAGGGCTCGGCAGCCGACATTATCAAGATAGCAATGGTGCGCATCTACCGTCGCATCGGCGAGATGGGACTGCGCTCGCGCATGATTCTTCAGGTGCACGACGAACTCGTGTTCGATGTCGTGCCCGAGGAGCTCCCCACCCTGCAGCGTATGGTCACGGAGGAGATGGAACACGCCTTCCCCGAATGCCGCGTGCCACTGGAAGTATCATCCGGCGTAGCCTCAAACTGGCTCGAAGCCCACTGATCCCCAACCCCTCAACCACCCTCGCACAAAAAAATCAGCCACCTACCTGAATAAGTGACCGACTATTATGGAGTGGCAAAGTTTCAGAACTCAAAGCTGATTTTGAGACGTCCGCCCAAACCACGCTCTACAATGTCATAGAGGGTGCGGAGAGTGATGTTTTCTCCGTCATTTTCAATTTTGGAAATGAACGGTCGCTTCTTATCAACACGTTCAGCTAACTGCTCCTGAGTGAGGTTGAGTTTTTCACGAGCAGTCTTGATTTTGTAACCGATACGGAGGACCTCAAGTTCGTTTTCTAAACGGTCTCGTTCGGGAGTGCCGATTTCTCCGTAGTATTTACTTTTAAGTTGATCGAGTGTCTGTATGTTATCCATTTCCCTGATTCTTATCGTTGTAGTATTCAGTCATAATTCTCTCTGCTCGTGCAATTTCACCCGGTGGAGTTTTCTGTGTTTTCTTTTGGAATCCACTGAAAAGAACCACCATTTTGTTGCCATCAAAGCAACAGAATATTCGAAATATATTATTGCCCAATTGAACACGAACCTCAAACAAGCCGTTGGTGCCCTCAATATATTTCAAGTAAGTCGAAGGCACACGCTCAACCTGTTCAAGAATATCAAGAACCTTAATAATCTTGTCTTGTACCTTTCGAGTTTGCACCTTGAAGAAATCCTCGAAATAATTTTTGTAGGTAACAACCTCTCTGACTTTCATGCCGCAAAGGTAATTAATAAATTACATCCGCACAAATATAACGAGCAAATTTTTCAAAAAGTTTTCAAAAGTAATAGCCGGAGGCTTTCTTCTCGTTACGAAATATGGACAAAGCTAATCGACTTGTCGCTTGCGGAGCAAGTAGCCAAAGCCTAACCCCTGCTTTACTTCTCGGCGAGGGTGTAGTCGCCGGCATTGTCGGTGACGGCTTTCTGGAGTTCAGCCAGGGTGAGAGGTTCGGCGAGAAACTCGACGGTGGCTTCAGCGGGTTCGAGTGTTACTGTGGCCTTTACGCCGGGAATACTGTTGAGCGCACGCTCTACGTGGCCGCGGCAGTGCTGACACATCATGCCGCTTACGGTGTATGTTTTTGTCATTGTCTTGGTTTTTGGATTATGTATTTCAATAAGTTTCTTTCTTTTTAGAAGCAGCGAGTTGGTGACGACACTAACGCTCGAAAAAGCCATAGCTGCACCCGCAATCATCGGATTGAGCAGGAATCCGAAAGCCGGATACAGCACACCTGCGGCGATGGGCACTCCTATGATGTTGTAAATAAAGGCCCAGAAAAGATTCTGACGCACCGTGCGCATGGTAAGGCGCGAGAGCTGCAGCGCAACCGGAATTTTGGCAAGGTCGGCAGCGACAATAGTCATGCCCGCAACCTCCATGGCAATATCCGACCCCGTGCCCATGGCTATCGAAAGATCAGCCGCCGCAAGTGCGGCCGAATCGTTGATACCGTCGCCAACCATGGCCACGACCCTCCCCTGCGAGCGCAAACGCTCCACCAGAGCAGCCTTGTCCTGCGGAAGCGCACCGGCCTCGACATGTTCTATCCCGGCATCACGGGCCACCACGGCCGCAGCGGCCGCATTATCGCCGGTAAGCATCCACACATCTATTCCCGCGGCCTTCAGTGTGGCAATACTCTGCACGGCCGTGGGACGCACGGTATCCGCGAGGCCAAGTACGGCCAGGACGCGTCTGCTGTCGGCAAAGGCCACAACAGTGCAACCGGCGCCCTCCATGCGGGTGGCAGCAGACAGCAATGCCGGCTCTATTTCCACGCTTTCAGACCGCATAAGTCGCAGACTGCCCGCGAAATATCGGCATCCATTGGCGCACACACCCTGCACACCCATTCCTGCCATAGCTTCCGTGCTTTCGAAGGCACTTTCTCCTGCAGGATAATGCGTGGCCACGGCATCGCCCAGCGGATGTCCCGAGGCCTTTTCGAGTGCGCCGAGAATGGCGCTGTGTTCGGGAGTATCTTCCCCCGGAGCCCAAACCGCCTCCACCACACGAGGTTTTCCGGCAGTGATAGTGCCTGTCTTGTCCAGCAAAATCGTATTTACCTTACGGGCTGTTTCGAGGCTGTCGGCATCCTTGACGAGTATACCATAAGAGGCCGCACGTCCTATTCCAACCATCAGGGCGGTAGGTGTGGCAAGCCCGAGCGCGCAAGGACAAGCTATAATCAGCACCGTGACAGCAGCTAAGAGACCATGCACAAGTCCGGCTTCACCGTCGAATACAAGCCAGCAGATGAAGGACAGCAACGCAACACCCATAATCACGGGAACGAACACGGCTGCAATGCGGTCGACAAGCCTCTGTACCGGAGGCTTGGAGCCTTGGGCCGTCTCCACCATGCGTATGATTCGTGACAAAAGGGTATCGGCCCCGACGCTCACGGCCCGGTATGTGAAGGACCCCGTGCCGTTGACCGTACCGGCATAGACCTTGGAGCCGGGAGCCTTGTCCACAGGCATGGGCTCGCCGCTCAGCATGCTTTCGTCCACAAAAGAGATACCGGATTCGACGGTGCCATCGGTGGCGATTCGCTCGCCGGCGCGCACACGTAGAAGACTTCCGGGGCGGATTTCGGATATATCGCATGTTCGTTCCGACCCGTCGGCCATAACTTCCGTCACAGTGCGAGGCTGCAGGCCCATGAGCCGGCGTATCGCTGTCGAAGTATTGCTCTTTGCCCGGGCTTCGAGAGTCCGCCCCAGCAATATGAATGCTATTATCACGCCGGCTGCCTCAAAATAAACGTGAGGTTCGATTCCACGCGCGGTCCAGAAGCTTGGATAAATAAGCGTGAACAGGCTGAAAACCCATGCAATACCGGTGGACAGGGCCACAAGCGTATCCATATTGGCCGAGCGGTGACGCAGCTGCTTCCATGCTCCCGTGAAGAAACCGCGGCCGAAACCGAAAAGCACCACCGAGGAAGCCACAAGCGAGAACCACTTGGCCCACTCGTCATGCATCCACGCCATACCCACGACCACGAGCGGCAGACAGAAAAGCCATGCCCAAAGCGTGCGCCGGCGAAGGCGGCGGTAGGTCTTGTCCGCAACGTCTTCAGCTTTTGCAGCAGCCTCTTCACCGAAAATAAGGTCATATCCGGCGTTGCGTACGGCATCGCGCACCCTTTCCGGCGCCACACCTTCGGCGAGCTCGAAGCTTGCCTTGGCCGCAGCGTAGTTCACGGCGGCATTGCTCACGCCCTCCACACCGGCAATGGCCTTCTCGACCCTTGCGGCACAGGCGGCACAGCTCATACCCGCGACCGGACAGCTGATTTTATTCGTCTCACTCATGACACTCGGGACAGAGCCCCTTTATAACGTAGTTGGCCGAAACTGCCGTGAAGCCTTGCGGAAGGGCCACAGACGGAATCGATTCGTTTTCAATACAGAAGGTGCGCCCGCAGGCGGTGCAATGGAAGTGGGGATGCAGGTCCTCGTCCTTCTCACAGCCCGGATGATGGCACAGCTCATACTTCACCGAACCGGAGCCGTCGTCCACACTGTGCACGAGCCCCTTGGCGCTGAAGAGCACAAGAGTACGCGTGATCGACGAGCGATCCACCGTTTCCAGCGCGCGCTCCAGCTCGAGCGACGACACGGGACGTCCGGCGCGCTTGATCTCACGCACCACGAGCACCCGCACCGGCGACGGACGCATGCCCGCACTCTTCAGTATCTCTTCAATTTCCATACCGCAAATTTAGCGATTTTTTCCGGGACGGATGGCAAGCAGAGTAAAAAAGACCGTGAGCAGCGTTATGCCCGTGTCGGCGAAAACCGCAGCCCAGAGTGAGGCCAGACCCATGGCACCGAGAACCATGACGGCGAGCTTCACCCCGATGGCAAACGAAACGACTGCCGCGACGGTCCGTTTCACTTTACGCGAGAGTTCGTATCCGGCCACGAGCGGCTCGAGAGTCGGCGAAGTCATCACGGCGCCGGCCGTCTCCATAGCAAGATCCGTGCCGCCTGTGCCAACGGCCACTCCTACTGTTGCAGCCGCCAGCGACGGAGCATCGTTTATGCCGTCGCCCACGAATGCAGTCTCGCTACGGGCGGATGTGGCGGCCCGAACGATTTCCTCCTTGCTGCCGGGCAGCAATTCCCAGCGGGCACAGTCGGCTCCAACAGCCTCGGCAACAGCCTCGACGGCCTCACGGCGATCGCCGGAGAGAATTATTATATTCTTGACACCAAGGCGGCGAAGTCGAGCGAGAATTTCGCGCACGCCATCCTTCAGAGTATCGCCGAGATAAATGGCTCCGACAAAACGGCCGTCAAGTGCCACGCACACCTCCGACCCTCCGGCCGTGGCCTCAGGTGCTTCAACGCATTCCGTCTCCAAAAGCTTGCGCGAACCAACGAGAAGGATCTGTCCGTCCAGACGAGCCTCTACTCCGTGACTCACCGTGCGCACATCCTGCACCTCGGGAAGATCCCCTCCGGCAGCTTCGACTATGGCGCGGGCCAGCGGATGAGCGCTCCCCGAGTCGGCCGCTGCAGCAAGTGCCAGCAAGCGTGAGGGGGCGAATCCCTGCGCGGGACGCAGTTCAAGCACAGAGAAACGGCCGGTGGTGAGAGTGCCCGTCTTATCCAGAAACAGGGTGGAACAGCGTCTAAGAGCATCCAGCGCCGAACTGCTTTTGAAAAGAATTCCTCGGGCCGACGCCACACCGATAGCCTGAAAATAGCTTAAGGGCACGCCAACGACAAGAGCGCAGGGGCAGGAGCAGACAAGAAGCACAAGCGCACGCTCCAACCACAGCCTCCATTGGAAGGCCGATCCGCCGAGAAACCCCACTACCAGCGGACAAAGGAACAGCAGAGCCGCTGCGGCAAACACCACGGGCGTATACCAGCGGGTGATGCGCCGCAACAGCGTCTCTGACTTCGACTTCCTGGACGCGGCATCTTCAATCATTGCCATGACACGGCTCATTGAGCTGTCCTCATAGGGCTTGGTGACACGCACACGCGCCTCACGGTCGACCGGTATCGCACCTGCGGCGACCTCGCCATCGGGCAAGACACTCACGGGCAAACTCTCCCCCGTGAAGGCCGATGTGTCGAAATCCATAGCATCCGAGGCAAGCAGAGCACCATCGAGAGCAACACGTTCGCCGGGTTTCACGATCAGAATATCTCCGGGCCGTACGCTCTCGGGCTCCACAGCGCCCCGTCCTTCCACGAGGGCCAGCTTCGGCAGATTGCTCAGCATGGCCCGGATGCGCCGGCGCGACCGCTCGGCGGCCACGTCCTCGAGCTTCTCGCCAAAAGAATAGAACAACAGTATGGCCACGCCCTCGGGATACTCGCCCAACACAAACGCCCCGGCGGCAGCGAGCACCATCAGCGTGAATTCATTGAAGACATCGCCATGACGCCACTCCTCGAGTGTCTCGCGCAAAACAGGCAGCCCCACGGGCAAGAGGGCAAAGACATACAGTACAAGACTGATCCACGACATCGAGGAAAAAAACCGAGCACATACCGCACCGATAATGAGCAGCGAGGCCGAGGCAATCTCGGGGACGAATCTCGCCGCTTTCGAATGGCAATACTCATGTCCGTGATCGTGGCAGCAATTATGTTTGCAATCGCACATATATTCAAATCTATTCCAAGTTCACTGCAAAATTACGTCTAATCCACTGCACATCATATGCAAAAAGAGCCCGACAACAATGCCGCGCCCTTTTTTATCAGCCGATAAATGAATGCTTATACACCGAGGATTCTGCGCTCTTGCTCTACCGTGATTGGGGTAGAATGACCCGAGAGGAGCACCGTATCATCCGGCAAGGTCAGAATCTTGTTGATGATCGAATCGGCGAGCTCGCTGCGGTTGCCGCCGGGGAAGTGCGTAAGACCCGGACCATGCTCGTAAAGCGTATCGCCCACGAAGGCCGCTTTTTCCTCGGGCGCCCAATAGGTGACAGAACCGGGCGTATGTCCCGGCGTATGGATCACCTTGAGATAAAAGCCCGAGTTTGCCTTCAAACGGATAGTCTCGCCATCGTATATTTCCTCATAATGCGGCACCGTGACCGGGTTGGGATAGTTACCACTCAGATTGAGATACGTATCAGTGAGGTAGCGTGCGTCGGACGGATAGATATAGATAGGCGCTACGAGCTTTTCCCTAAGGACTTCCGCCGCTCCGAGATGATCGAAATGGCCGTGTGTCAGAAGAATTTTCTCTATGGTCCATCCATTTTGCCGCACCGTGTCGTAGATGAGGCCGGCCTGTGCGCCCGGGTCGATTATGAATCCTGATTTCGTGTGGGCATCGATAAAGAAATAACAGTTTTCCGTGAAGACACCCTGAACCTGCAATTCTTTTATCATATTCGATCTCCTTTACAATCAAAGATTAGAGCAACTGACATCCATCGGGGCCGCAGACGTGCGGACGCTCGGCCTTGTCCTGCGGGGCTTCAGCTTCCACTTTCTGTGCCTGAAGCCGCGACATGCGCTCAAGCGCATCCTTGAATCCTTCGACGGACATCGCACCCGGTACGGCAAACTCGCCGCCGAAGACGATGTAGGGCACACCGCGAACACCACGCATGGCGGCCTCGCGCTCGTCGAAACGGACCTCATCGTCGTACTCGTTGGAATCGAGCACGGCCTTGACTTCCTTGGCATCCATGTCCACGGATTCTGCAAGCTTCAGCAGCACCTCATGGTCGGCCAGCACGAGGTTCTTTGTAAAATAGGCATCGAACAGAGCCTTGTTCAGACGCTCCACCGTGTTGCGGTCGTACTTTGCCTCGGCGAGCTTCATCAGCCTGTGGGCATCGCGGGTGTTGGAGTATTGCGTTGTGGCATAGCGGAAGTCGATTCCCGACTCGCGACCGAGACTCGAAATCTCCTCGATCTGCTTTTTCGCGTCTTCAAGGCTCAGACGATACTTCATGGCAAAGCGCTCGGGCGTGCCGCCGACCACTTCCTTGGATGCTGTCGGGTCCAATTCAAAAGCCCGATAATCAATCTGCACCTTATCCTTCAGGCCCAGTTCCTCGACAGCCTTCTCAAGACGGGTTTCTCCAATGTAGCAATAGGGACAAGCGAAGTCGCTCCAAACAGTTAGGTTAAACATAGTATTCCTTTCATTAAAAGTTTATTTTGACTCAATTATTTTTTTCAGACAATCGGAAAACACGGATACACATTCAGGCCCGATAACGCTTTCCAGAGCCTTCTGTCGGCCGGCCGCTATTTGCAGGACCTTGGCCTTTACGGACTCGGCTTTTGATGTGAGGAACACCCTCAGGCACTTGTGGCTTTCGGATTCCGTGCGCACATAACCTTTTGAGACCATAGCCTTCACCGTGCGACATACTACGGCCTTATCTCTTCCAACCATCTCCGCGATATCGCATTGCTGCATACCGTCGCGGAAATAGAGGGAACGCAGGATCATGTACTCCGGGACAGTCACTTCAGGCAGCTCCTCCCGCAGTATTTCATCGAGCTGCCCTACCAAACACTGATAGGCCGTACCGATCATGCACCCCACATTGGGCATTCCATACATTTTGTTTTCCTTTTTCATGTCCTTATAACGCTTGAAACAGGAAAATGGTTGCGTTCACAACCATAAAACATAAATATCACAACTCCATTTTCACATTTCGAAGCAATTTTATGGCGATAAATCATGGTTTTTTAGATTTTTTTGGTCCGAAAACATGGAAATGACGAAAAAATGTGTTATCTTTGCAAACTAATTCGGAATTTTTCCTTTCGTTTTGATTATCACACTTCGATTATTCAATGACAGATATGAAAAAAATATTACTTCTCTCTCTCGCAGCCGCAGCTGCGCTGGGCTCGTCGGCCCAGTCGAAGCTTGACCTTTCGGCTGCAACTCTTGCCGCCCGCGTAATGGAATCTCAGGTCCAGAGCCGCAGCGGAGAGCTTGCCGTTCCGGCACCTATGGGTATAGAGGACAAGGTGAGCGTAATCGTGACGCTCGCTCCCGGCGAGGACCTCTCCTCGCTTGAAGCGCGCGGCTATGAAATCATCGCTTCACGCGAGGATATGGCCATCGTGCGCATGTCGGCACCCGAAATGCTGCTCGCCTCGGAAATGCCCGAGGTGCGCTCCATCTCCCTGAGCTATGATGCGCAGCCTCTGCTTTTCTCGGCCAAGAAAAACACCCAGGCAAATGAAGTCATAAACGGCTCGGCCGAAATCGGCGGCAAGTCGTATGACGGCACGGGCGTAATCGTCGGCCTGATGGACTCGGGTCTCGACCCCAACCATCCCAACTTCCTGGGCGCAGACGGTAAGTCGCGTGCGTCGCGTGTGTTCGTGATCACGGGCTCCAACAGCGCCGTGAGCACATACGACACCCCCACGAAGATCGCCAACTTCACGACCGACCCCACCGGCGACACCCACGGCACACACGTGTTAGGTTGCATGGCCGGCAGTTTCGGCAGCCACGGCGAGAAATTCTCGAAGGTAGCATTCCTCAACTCGCGCACCGGCGGCAACCAGACGGGCACAAACCGCTGGACCTCCGACACGGACTACCGTGGTCCGGCTGCAGGCGCCGACATCGCCATTGCCTGCGGCACCACCGAGGGTCAGAACATCCTCGTTGCCGCCGAAAAGATCTACAGCTACGCCAAAAGCCAGGGCAAGCCGGCCGTAATGAACATCTCTCTGGGCCACAACTACGGTCCTCACGATGGCTCGGATGCCAACTCGCGCTATCTTTCGAGTGTGGCCAACGACATGATCATCTGCGTATCGGCCGGTAACGAAGGTGCGGACAATGTATCGATCCACAAGGACTTCACCGCAGCCTCCAATCAGGTGAAGACCTTCCCCGCAGCCTCCGCCACCTCTGCCGGCCGCGTGGACATCTGGGGCGCTGACGCCAGCATCTACAAGGTTACGCTGCAGCTCTACAACAGAAACACGGGCAAGGTGGACTGGAGCTATACTCTGGACCAGAACCTGAACTCGACCGACGAGCAGTCGACCATGAAAGTGATCACGGGCTCCTACTACACCGCTTCCGGCTACATCCACAACGAATTCTTCGACGTGGCATACGGCAAGCAGGGCGCAGTGTTCTTCTCCTCGAAGATCGACCCCAACAACAACCGCTATAACGTGATGGTTTCCTTCCAGCCCAATGGCGGTAGCAGCGCCTACATGCCCGGCATCGTGGTAGAAGGTACGAACGGCAAGAGTGTGGACATTTTCGCCTCAGGCAATTTCGCCTTCAACTCCTTTAATGTCGACGGCTATGTGAGCGGTTCGCCCGCGAACTCCATCAACGGCATCGCCACGGCCAAGGGTGTGATTGCAGTGGGCGCCTACACCGCCTCGAACGTCATCCCCTCCTTCGGCGGCAAACTCACTTATCGCGCTTATACGGACAACGACATCACGGACTTCTCGTCGTACGGTACGAGCTTCGACGGTCGCCAGCTGCCCCATGTGGCCGGTCCCGGCCTGGGTGTAGTTTCGTCCATCAGCTCCTACTACACCGAAAAGCTCGACCCGGCGAAGGCTCCGGAAATCGCACAAGCTTCGGGCTTGGTAACGAAGAGCGTCAACAAAACCAACCGCAACTACTACTGGTCCGAGATGTCGGGTACGTCGATGGCATCGCCCTTCGTGGCCGGCGTAATCGCCACCTGGCTGCAGGCCGATCCCACGCTGACCTCGACCGACGTGCTGAAGATCATCGACGCTACCGCAGTTAAGGATCAGTACTACTACGCCGCACCCTACCGCTTCGGCGCAGGCCGCATCAACGCTCTCGAAGGCCTTAAGATGGTGCTTGATCCCGCCGGCGTGGCTGACGTAGCGGTGGACGCTTCCGACTTTGTCGTAAGCCCCGCAGGACGCCGTGCATTCGAAGTGTTCGCAGCAGGCGCAGCCGGTATCCGCGTAGAACTCTACAGCCTGAGCGGCAGCCTCGCAGCAACCGCAAGCGCCGGCGGCGACACTGCCGTGCTCGACGCCGAAGGCGCTGCTCCCGGTGTGTATGTGCTCCGCAGCACCGCCGACAACGGCCGCACCGACGCACGCAAGGTGGTTATCCGCTAAGCCTCGACTAAATTAAAATTATTCGCTAAAACGTCCTCCTGCATTGTCCGGGAGGACGTTTTATTTTTGCGGTTTGTGGGATTTTGATTACTTTTGCAGCAGAATAGACTATTGAAAAAACTGACGTTTGAGATATGACAACTGCACCCGCATTCGAAATGGTTGCCAAGACCTTTCAGGGGCTTGAAGACGTACTGGCCGAGGAGCTTCGCGGCATAGGAGCCACAAATGTAGAACCGGGACGCCGTATGGTGAGCTTCGAGGGCACACTCGAGACCCTCTATCGCGCGAACCTTTGCTGCCGCACGGCACTACGCATCCTGAAGCCATTCTACAAGTTCGAGGCATCCACGCCCGACGAACTCTATGAACACATCAAGGCCTACGACTGGAGCACGCTGCTGGATCAGGAGAAGACATTCAGCATCGACACGGTGGCATTCGGCGATGAGTTCACGCACACGCGCTTCGCCACCTATCGCGTGAAGGACGGCATCGTTGACTGGTTCCGCGACCACTACGGACCTGACAGCCGGCCGCGCGTACGCCTCGAAAATGCAGACATCATACTGAACGTGCACATCCATGGCCGCGACGTCTCGGTGTCGCTCGACTCCTCGGGCGAGAGCCTGCACAAGCGCGGCTACCGTCTGGGCGGACAGACGGAAGCTCCCATCAACGAAGTGCTTGCCGCCGGCATAATCCTCAAGAGCGGCTATCGCGGCGACACGCCTTTCGTGGATCCCATGTGCGGCTCGGGCACTTTCCTTGTGGAAGCGGCCCTGATCGCAGCCAATATTTTCCCCGGCGTCTTCCGCCAGCACTATGCTTTCGAAACATGGCCCGACTTCGATAAAGAGCTTTTCGAAACGCTCTACAACGACGACAGCGCCGAACGCACGCCAAGCCATCCCATCGTGGGCGCGGACATCTCGCCCAAGGCCGTGGAGATAAGCCGCGAGAACCTAAAGGGGGCGGGTGTGTCGCGATATGTCACGGTAGAAGTAAAACCGCTGAGCAAATGGGAGGAGTCAGACGCGCCCCGTCCGAGCGGCATCCTCGTGACCAACCCGCCCTACGGCCAGCGTATTTCAGCCCCGGACATGGAAGCACTGTATCGCACCATCGGAACCAAGCTGAAGCACGTGTTCACGGGCTATCACGCCTGGATAATCGGATATAAAGACGAATACTTCCACGAAATAGGCCTTGCGCCCTCGCAAAAGGAAGCCGTGAACAACGGCGGTCTGGACTGCGAGCTTCGCGAATACGTGATATTCGAGGGGTCGAAACGCGATTTCCGCGCTGCCGGCGGCAGAATCAAGGACGAAAAACCCGATGGCCCTGCAAAGAAGAGCGGCGGCTTTGAACGAAAGAAATTCGATAAGGATCGCAAGCCCTTCGGCCGCGACCGCAAGCCCGGCGAGCGGGACCGCAGGCCTTTCGACAAAGAACGCAAACCTTTCGACAGAGAACGGAAGCCATCCGGCAAGGACAGAAAGCCTTTCGAGAAGGGAGGCAAGCCTTTCGACCGTGAGCGCAAGACATTCGACAAGGAGCGCGAGCCGCGCCATTTCGGACGCCGCGATACGGGCGATATCGGTGCGCGCGGACGCCTGCGGCTCGAGAGCTTCGGACGCGGGCCATCCATATCGCCCGACAAGGAGGAGCGGGCCAGCTTCCGCCCGGCCATGGGCTGGCGCAAGAGAGGCGGCGATGCAGCTCAGGAAAACAAGACTGAAGATTAATAATTTACCCACCATATATACCCAACACCCACAGCGATGAACATACTTCTGCTCGGCAGTGGCGGCCGCGAAGCCGCCCTGGCATGGAAAATCAGTCAAAGTCCGCTTTGCGAACAGCTCTACATAGCCCCCGGCAACGGCGGGACGGGTGCTTTCGGCACAAACATCGCCGCCTCGCCCCTCGACTTCGATGCCATAGGTAAGATTATCGCCGAAAAGAACATCGACATGGTAGTGGTGGGCAACGAAGACCCGCTGGTAGCCGGCATCGTGGACCATTTCCGCGCCATCGATGCGGAGAAGCCGTTATGGGTTGGCCCGTCGCAGGCCGGTGCAATGCTTGAGGCCAGCAAGGACCACGCCAAGCGTTTCATGGCGCGCCACGGCATCCCCACGGCGGCATACCGCACCTTCACTCCCGAGACAATCGAAGAAGGCTACGCCTTCCTCGAAACACTGAATCCGCCCTACGTGCTGAAGGCCGACGGCCTTGCCGCAGGCAAGGGCGTAATCATTCCCGAGACCCTCGAGGAGGCCCGCAAGACTCTTGCCGAGATGCTTGGCGGCAAGTTCGGCAAGGCCAGCGCGAGTGTGGTCATCGAACAGTTCCTCAAGGGCATAGAATGCAGCGTGTTCGCCCTTACGGACGGACACGGCGGCTACCGTCTCCTGCCCGTGGCGAAGGACTACAAGCGCATAGGCGAGGGCGATACGGGCCTCAACACGGGCGGCATGGGTGCCGTGAGCCCCGTTGTGTTCGCTGACGCCGAGTTCATGAAGAAAGTGGAGGAGCGCATCGTGCGCCCGACTGTCGAGGGCCTCATCAAGGACGGTACGGACTACCGCGGATTCATCTTCTTCGGCCTTATCAATGTCGACGGCGAGCCGATGGTGATCGAGTACAACGTGCGCATGGGCGACCCGGAGACTGAAGTAGTGATGCTGCGCGTGGCTTCCGACCTGGTTGAACTCATGGCAGCCGCAGCCCGCGGCTCGCTGGGGACCCTTCCCCTGGACATAGATCCGCGTGCGGCAGCTACGGTCATGGCCGTGAGTGGCGGCTACCCCGAGGCCTACGAGAAGGGAAAGAAAATCGAAGGCGTGCCCGCACCCGACGGCACCACGGTAGTGTTCCATGCCGGAACGCGCCTTGACGGCCCCGTGCTTCTGACCTCCGGCGGCCGCGTGCTTGCCGTGAGCTCCTATGGCGCTACACCGCGCGAGGCGCTCGCAGCCTCCTATGCCGCTCTGGACACCATACGTTTCGACGGCATGTACTTCCGCCGCGACATAGGCCGTGACCTGCAGGCTCTGGCCGACAAACAGAACTAAGCCACACCGCCCCCCCGAAGTGAAATACGCCGACCTCACCCGCTATATACACACCAAAGGCTTTGCCGTGCTGATGCTCACGCTGGCCTTCGGAGGTATGTTGGCGGCCCATGGTCTGCACGAATATCCGGCTTTGACGGGCGATGCGGGCTTCATCCTGCCATCTGCGGCGGAATGGGTTGCACCGGGATGGCCCAACTTCGTATTTGCGCTTGCGGGCAACTGCCTTCTGGTGCTTGCAGCGGCGCTGACTTCGCGGTTCTTCAATGTTCTGCGCTCGCAGACGGCGCTGCCTATGGCCTTGTTCGCGGCCTTCCAGCTGGCTACACCCGGACTAAGCGGACAGGTCTATACCGGACTTCTGCTGGCCGTTGTAGTGGCGGGATGCATGATGCTGCTGTTCAGCTGCTACCGCTCGGCCGTGCGCACGCGACGCATTTTCCTGGTCTTTCTTGCCCTAAGCGCATGCAGCGCCACGCAGTACTGCTTTCTGGTGTATATCCCGATATTCCTGTTGGGCTGCGGACAGATGCGCATCTTCAACGGGCGCACCATAACAGCTGCCATACTGGGCCTCATCACCCCCTGGTGGATAATGGCTGCCTTCGGGCTCGTGAGCCTCGAGCAACTGCACATGCCGGAGCTTGTGAACATCTTCAGCCGACTCACTTCCACAACCGCCGGCCTGCTGCTGATTACGGTGGGACTGACTTCGTTGCTCACGGTGGGCTCGTTCGTCATGAACGTAATGAAGACCATAGCATACAACGCACGGGCCCGTGCGTACAGCGGCGCGATAGCCACGGTGTCGCTGGCCACGCTCGCGGGCATGGTCGTGGACTACCAGACCATCATACTCTATATACCGCTGCTCAACTACTGCGCGGCCTTCGAAGTGGCGGGCTACTTCAGCTCACATCGCGGCGAACGCACGGGTCTGGGCCCGCTGATAATCGTTGCCTCCTACATTATCCTCTTCCTATGCCAAATCCTTTTCTGAATATCATCGTGGAGGCAAACGTGCCTTACCTGCGGGGCGTGCTGGAACAGTATGCCTCGAACGTGCGCTATCTTCCCTCGGAGGAAATCACGCCCAAGGCTGTGGAAAACTGCGACGCGCTGATCGTGCGCACGCGCACACGCTGCGACGAGGCTCTGCTGGGGCGCTCGCGCTGCCGCCTGGTGGCCACGGCGACGATAGGCACGGACCATATCGACACGGAATGGTGCGCCTCGCGAGGCATCGTTGTAGTGAATGCTCCGGGCTGCAACGCACCGGCTGTGGCACAGTATGTGTTCGCATCGCTCATGCGTGTGATATGCAAGCCTATAGGCGCTCATACCATCGGCATAATCGGGGTGGGCCACGTTGGAAGCATCGTTGAGCGCTGGGCCCGCGCGCTGGATATGCGTGTGCTTCGCTACGACCCTCCGCGCCAGGCAGCCGAAGGGGGCGACGACTGGGCAACCCTTGACGAGATAGCAGCCGAGGCGGACATCATCACCTTCCATACTCCCCTGACCCGCGAGGGCGAGCACGCTACCTACCACATGGCGGACGAAGCATTCTTCGGCAAACTGCGCCGCGCTCCGATTCTCATAAACAGCGCCCGCGGGGCCATAGTGGACACCCCGGCACTTGTCCAGGCGCTGGACAAGGGATTGGTGGGGAGCGCTATAATAGACTGCTGGGAAAACGAACCCGAAATCTCGCGCGAGCTCCTCGAGCGCGCTGCAATAGCCACACCACACATCGCAGGCTATTCGGCCGCGGGGAAGGTGCGTGCCTCGCAGGAGGTGGCCGACGCGGTAACAACCATGTTTTATCTGCCGCGCGTGCATCTCAACGAGCCGCAGCCCCCGGCCTGCGCCCGCGCCGTGACAGCCACTGGCGTGGCCGAAAGCTATGATCCGGAAGCCGATACGGCAGCCCTGCGTGCCAATCCGGAGAATTTCGAACTTCTCAGAAACAATTATCCTCTCCGCCGGGAAGCTCCCGAAGGAAAAATCGACTGACGCATATGGCCCGAAAATATTGCACCACGCACCACCTGAGCGCACTTCTGCTGTTGGCTTTTATGAGTCTCGTGTGTCCGCGCGAGACCGGGGCACAGATCCTGACCACCCACGACTTCGAGCCCCTGACCACGGATAGCGTGCTACGCGACTTTTCCAATCAGCCGTACTTCGGGCTATACAAGGACAATTACTTCATCTTCGGACCTTCGATAGGCCCCAAGCCCACGAAGATGAACACGAATATCAAATTCCAAATCTCCATCGCGCAGAGGCTTACGCGCAGCACGCTTCCGTGGGGAACATACCTGTATCTGTTCTACTCGCAGAAATGCTTCTGGAACGTGCTTCAGGAGTCCATGCCTATGACGGACCTGAACTTCAATCCGGGTATAGGCCTGACGAAGCCACTTTTCGTGAAGAACCGCTACATAGGCAAGCTCTCGCTGATAATAGAACACGAGAGCAACGGGCGCGACGGCGACGAGAGCCGCTCGTGGAACAAGGTGTCGCTGGCCGCAAACATCATAGTGACTCCCAACCTGATGGTGCACGGGAAGGCATGGATTCCGATCGTGGACAGCGGCAACAACCGCGACCTACTCAAATATACGGGCCTGTTCCAGACGGGCTTCCAAGTAATGAGCAACGACCGGCGTTTCGTGGGTGGTGTGACCGTGACCAAACGTCAGGGCTGGAATCTGAATATGAATACGACTGTGGAATTTGCGTGGCGCATTCTGCGCGGCGACAATCAGTATTTCTTCGTGCAATACTACAACGGCTATGGCGAAGGCCTGCTGGACTACAAGCAATTCCACTCACAGCTCCGCGCAGGCATCTGCATCAAGCCCAAACTCTTCAGCGAATATTGATCTCACGGGAGAAACGGCTGTTTTTCGGAGGTAAAGTTTTGCAGAATGTCCGATTAATATACTATCTTTGCAACATGGAAACCAAATACAGCAAAATCCTCCTCAAGCTCAGCGGTGAATCGCTGATGGGTGCCCAGGGCTACGGCATCGACACGGAGCGTCTCGATATGTATGCGTCGCAGATCGCGAAACTCGCGGCTGCGGGCGTGAAAGTGGCAATCGTCATCGGCGGCGGCAATATCTTCCGCGGCCTTTCGGGCGCAGCCAAGGGCTTTGACCGCGTGAAGGGCGACCAGATGGGCATGCTTGCCACCGTAATCAATTCCCTGGCTCTGAGCTCGGCTCTGGAGAATGCGGGCCAGCGTGCGGCGGTGCTCACATCCATAGGCATGTTCCCCGTGGGCGAGCAGTATTCCACCGATCGCGCCAACGCGCTGCTGAATGCAGGCAGTGTTGTGATAATCGCCGGCGGTACGGGCAATCCGTTCTTCACCACGGATACGGCATCGGCCCTGCGCGCTGTGGAGCTTCGCACGGAGGTGATGCTCAAGGGCACCCGCGTGGACGGCATCTACACTGCGGATCCGGAGAAGGACCCAACGGCCACGAAATTCGACAAAATCACATACGACGAAATCTACAACCGCGGCCTGCGCATCATGGACCTCACGGCTACCACACTTTGCAAGGAAAACGGCATGAAAATCGTGGTCTTCGACATGGACACGCCCGACAATCTTCTGAAGGTAGTGTCCGGCGACGAGATAGGCACGCTGGTCTACTGACACCCCACCCCAAGCCATTACAAACCCTCTAACCCCCAAAAACACAAACAATATGAGCGAAGTCAGCACCTACATCAATCCCGCGGAAGAAAAGATGGAAATGGCCGTGGAATATCTCGACGAGACACTGGCGCGCATCCGCGCGGGCAAAGCCAACGCCAAAATCCTTGAAGGCATACGCGTGGACTATTACGGGTCCGCCGCTCCGATCTCCAATGTAGCCAACGTGTCCGTGCCCGACGCACGCACCATCGCCATCACCCCCTGGGAAAAGAGCATGTTCAAGGAAATCGAGAAGGCCATCATCAACTCGGAGCTGGGCATCATGCCCGAGAACAACGGCGAGGTGATCCGCCTGTCGATTCCGCCGCTCACGGAAGACCGCCGCAAGGCCCTTGTGAAGCAGTGCAAGGCCGAGGCCGAGAATGCCAAGGTGAGCGTGCGCAATGCTCGCCGCGAGGCTATCGACGGACTGAAGAAGGCCGTGAAGAACGGCATGCCCGAGGACGTGGAGAAGGACGCCGAGACCACCGTGCAGAAACTTCACGACAAGTATCTGAAGCGCATCGACGATATCTTCGCCGCCAAGGAGAAGGAAATTCTCACCGTATAATACTACACCCTCCCCACGCCGGCACGACCGCGCCGCGGAAAGCCACGGCCACGCCTCAACGCGAGGAACAGTTCAAATTCTCCCCAGTTTTCTGATTCTGCGATGGAAAGAAAATACGACTATCTCGTCATAGGTTCCGGTATTGCCGGCATGAGCTTCGCCCTGAAAGTGGCAGGCTCGGGCCGGGTGGCACTTGTGTGCAAGACAACTCTCGACGAAGCCAACACCGCCCTGGCACAGGGCGGCGTGGCTTCCGTGACGAATCTCGAAGTCGATGACTTCGACAAACACATCCACGACACAATGGTGGCGGGCGACTGGATCAGCGACCCGGCGGCCGTGGAGAAAGTGGTGAAGGGCGCTCCCGAGCAGATACGTCAACTCCTGGAATGGGGCGTGGACTTCGACAAGCGCGAGGACGGCAGCTTCGATCTGCACCGCGAGGGCGGCCACAGCGAGTTCCGCATCCTGCACCATGCCGACAACACGGGCTTCGAAATCCAGCAGAGCCTGATCAAGGCCGTGCGTGAGAATCCGGATATCGACGTGTTCGAGAATCATTTCGCCATCGAAATCATCACCCAGCACCACCTGGGCAAGCGCGTGACGCGACGCACCAAGGACATCCGCTGCTATGGCGCATATGTGCTGGACATGGCCACGGGGACGGTAGATACCTTCCTTTCGAAGGTCACCATCATGGCTACGGGTGGCTGTGGCGCCGTATATCAGACCACGACCAACCCCCTTGTGGCCACAGGCGACGGCATAGCCATGGTGTACCGCGCCAAGGGCACGGTCAAGGATATGGAGTTCATCCAGTTCCACCCCACGGCGCTGTATCATCCCGGCGACCGTCCTTCCTTCCTCATAACCGAGGCCATGCGCGGCTACGGAGCCGTGCTCCGCAATCTGCGCGGCGAGGAGTTCATGCACAAGTATGACCCTCGTCTCTCGCTGGCTCCGCGCGACATAGTGGCACGCGCCATCGACTCGGAGATGAAACTCAACGGCGACGACCACGTGTATCTCGACGTGACGCACAAGGACCCCGAGGAAACGCGCCGCCACTTCCCGAACATCTACCGCAAGTGTCTTGAACTGGGCATAGACATCACCCGCGACTACATCCCCGTCGCACCGGCCGCGCACTATCTATGCGGCGGCATCCAGGTGGACGGCAACGGGGAGTCGAGCATACGCCACCTCTACGCACTGGGCGAATGCTCGTGCACGGGGCTGCACGGGGGCAACCGTCTCGCCTCGAACTCGCTGATCGAAGCGGTGGTCTATGCAGACGCGGCCGCACGCCACGCCCGCGAGGAGGTGAAATACGTGAGTCTGCGCGACGACGTGCCGGCATGGAACGACGAGGGCACGCGCTCGCCCGAGGAGATGGTGCTCATCACGCAGAGCGCCCGCGAAGTGGGCCAGATCATGGGCACATACGTCGGCATCGTGCGTTCCGACCTGCGCCTTGACCGCGCATGGAACCGCCTCGACATCCTCTACGAGGAGACGGAGGACCTCTTCAAGCGCTCGAAGGTGTCGCGCGAAATATGCGAGCTGCGCAACATCATCAACGTGGGCTATCTCATCATGCGCCAGGCCAAGGAGCGCAAGGAATCGCGCGGACTGCACTATACGCTCGACTATCCGCCTGCAGCGAAGGAGCCGGGCCTATGAGCATTACCCGAGGTGTCATAGTGTTTGTCGTGGCTGTGCTGTCGCTCGTAGCGTCGGCTCAGCCTGCATCCGCCCGCGCGGTAAAGAAAAAAAGCACTGAGGCGACTGAGGCACGTGTGATGACTTCCGACACGCCTATCGACGCCATAGGTGAGTACAAGCCTCAGTATATCCGCGGCTTCAACTGGCGTTTCGATGAAAACGGAGACTCGATAATACACTTCTACCTGCGCGAACTCACGGTGTATCCGGCCATGAAGTTCAAGAACAAGAAGCAGGAGCAGGAGTACTGGCGCACGGTGCGCGACGTGAAGCTGACGCTGCCCTATGCCAAGCTGATAGCCGAGACTCTAATCGAAACCTACGAGTATCTCGAGACCTTCCCGACGCAGAAGGAGCGCGAGGCATATCTGAAACAGATGGAGGGGGCGCTCTACAAGCAGTACAAGCCCATTCTGCGGCGCTTTTCGAAGCGTCAGGCCCGCGTGCTGGTGAAGCTCGTTCAACGCGAGACGCACCAGAGTTCCTACGACATCGTAAAGGCTTTTCTGGGGGCTTTCCGCGCGGGCTTCTGGCAGGGATTCGGCAAGCTTTTCGGCGTGAGTCTGAAGAGTGATTTCCGCCCCGAAAAGAACGAGCAGGACGCCACGCTGGAGCGTATAGCCAGCCTCGTGGAACAGGGCACGATATAAGCGCGCCCACCCTATGCCCATGCGCCACCTGAAGGAATACACGGCATATCTGCTGCTGGAACGCGGCCTGGCCGAGAATACGCGCGAAGCCTACCTCTCGGACCTGACCAAGCTTCACGGCTGGCTCGAAAGCCGGGGCATGGAGGAAGCGGAAGCCACGACCGATGATCTGCGAGCCTTTCTTGACGAGCTCTGCGACCTGGGCATCTCGGCCACATCCACGGCCCGAATTCTGGCGGGCATACGCTCGTTCTACGCATGGCTCGAGCTCGAGGGATACATTGCTTCAAGCCCGGCCTCCCAGCTCGATACGCCGCGAGGCACGCGCCGTCTTCCGGCCGTGCTCTCGCTGGAGGAGATAGAAGGCATGATAGAGGCCTGCAACGCGCTGGCTCCGCCGCTGGACGCGCGCAACCGTGCCATCATCGAAATGCTCTATGGCTCGGGGCTGCGTGTGAGCGAGCTCTGCAACCTTACACTGGGCCGGGTGCACATCGACGAGGGCATAGTGCTTGTGGAGGGCAAGGGCTCCAAGGAACGTCTGGTGCCTCTGAGCGCCACTGCCCGTCGCGCGCTGGCTGACTATATGCCCGAGCGTATGCAGGCCGACGCCAAGCCGGGCGAGGAGGGAATCGTGTTTCTGAACTCACGCGGACGCAGGCTTTCGCGCGTGATGGTGTTCTACATCGTTCGCGACCTGGCGGCAGCCGCCGGCGTGAAGAAAACGGTTTCGCCCCATACGTTGCGGCATTCCTTCGCCACCCATCTTCTCGAAGGAGGAGCCAACTTGCGCGCAATCCAGCAGATGCTGGGCCACGAATCCATAGCCACCACGGAGATATATCTCCACCTCGACACGACGCAGCTGCGCGAGGAAATACTGCTCCACCATCCGCGCAACATCCGCAGCTGACCCTTACCAGCCCGGATTGGTCCATCAAAGGAACAATTTTGCAAATTGTACTATCGAAGGAACAATTTCACTTTTTGCACCAATCTCGGAACAAAATTCCCCTCTGGCTCTTCGGCTTCCTGTATTAAGGATACTTAGATCCCTTCATTCAATTGATATTAAAAATCTCCTCCCTCCATCGTGCGGAAGTTTCGGAGAAATGTTGTAACTTTGCGGCGACAAGAAAAATTTTAGGGGTGCGACGGCAGTAGCCGCAGTCCGGAGGGACACGGCGCCGAAGCTGAGATCATACCCTTTGAACCTGATCCGGGTAATACCGGCGTAGAGAAAAAAGTATGAAGAGACATCTGTTCTTCGTCGTGGCCACGGCGGCTATTGTGCCGTGTGTTCACGCTGTCGGGGCCGAAACGGCCGCCGACTCATCCGTAATCCGTCTGCAGGATGTGGAAGTATTGGCCAACCGCGCCACCGCCACGACTCCCGTGGCCTTCACCAACGTTACGAAATCAGAACTCGACCGCGCCAACGACGGCCGCGACATGCCCTTTCTGCTGGGCATGACGCCTTCGCTGCTTGCTACGAGCGATGCCGGCGCCGGCATGGGCTATACGGGCCTGCGAATACGCGGCTCTGACTCCCAGCGCATCAACATCACCACGAACGGTGTGCCGGTGAACGATGCCGAGACCCACAACGTCTACTGGGTGAACATGCCTGACATAGCGGCAAGCGTGCGCGACGTGCAGATTCAGCGCGGCGCCGGCACGAGCGCCAACGGCGCGGGAGCTTTCGGCGGCTCGATAAACCTGATTACAGACGCTCCCTCCTACGAGCCCTATGCGGAATTTGCGGGCAGCTACGGCATGTACAACACCAACAAGGAGAGCCTGCGCGTGGGCACGGGCCTGCTGGGCGAGCACTGGAGCGCCGATGCGCGCATATCGCACGCGGGAACGGACGGCTACATCGACCGCGCGTTCTCGAAGCTCTGGAGCTACTTTGGACAGGCGGCCTACACGAACGGGGGCACGAACGTGCGCCTGCTGGCCTTCGGCGGCAAGGAGCAGACTTACATGGCCTGGGACTACGCCTCGCGCGAGGACATGGAGAAGTACGGGCGCCGCTACAATCCCTGCGGCGAGTACACGGACAGCGACGGCAACACGGCCTACTATCCCAACCAGACGGACAACTACACGCAACACCACTTCCAGCTGCACTGGGGACAGGACATAGGCTCGGAGTGGCATCTGAACGTGGCCCTGCACTATACCAAGGGCAACGGCTACTACGAGCAGTACAAGACCAAGCGCACGCTGATCGAATACGGTCTCGAGCCTTATACGCTCGAGGACGGCACGGTGGTGAAGAAAAGCGACCTCATCCGCGACAAGAGTCTCGCCAACGGATTCGGCGGAGGCATGTTCTCGCTCAACTGGCACCACGGACGCGTGCACGCCACCCTGGGCGGAGCGCTCAACAATTTCCGAGGCCATCACTTCGGCACGGTGGAATGGGTGCGCAACTATGTGGGCGCGCTCAATCCTTCGCAGGAATACTACCGCCACCTGGGCGAAAAGCTCGACGGCAACATCTACGCCCGCGCGAACGTGGACGCCGGCCACGGCCTCACGGCCTACGCCGACCTGCAGTACCGTGGCATACACTACACGATCAAGGGCACGTCCGACACCTACGACTACAACACCTCGGCGCCCCAGCAGCTCGACATCGACAAGCGGTATAATTTCTTCAACCCGAAGCTGGGCCTGAACTGGGCCTCGAACGACGGGCGCCACCGTGCATTCGCGTCATGGAGCGTGGCCCACAAGGAGCCTACACACGACAACTTCACGGATGCCGACCCGGGCCACGAGCCCAAGGCCGAGCGCATGTTCGACTACGAGCTGGGCTATACTTTCAAGCACCATATTTTCACGGGTGGCGTCAATCTTTATTGGATGGATTACAAGAATCAGCTCGTGCTTACGGGCCAGCTCTCCGACACGGGCAACGCCATGAGCGTGAACGTGCCCGACAGCTACCGCGCGGGCATCGAGCTGCAAGCGGGTGTACGCCCCGTGAAATGGTTCGACTGGCAGATAAACGCCACGCTGTCGCGCAACCGCATCAAGAACTTCGTGGAATACATCTACGAGGACGAGTGGACCAATCCCATCTCCATCGACTGCGGCAACACGCCCATCGCCTTCTCGCCCGACTTCACGCTCAACAATGCCTTCAACTTCCACTGGCGCGGCCTCGACGCCTCGCTCGAGAGCCACTATGTGTCGAAACAATACATGACCAACGCCCGCGTGGAGGAGCAGACGCTGCCCCACTACTTCTTCAGCAATCTCTCGGCTTCCTGGACTTTCCGCGGCCTTCTCGGGCTGAAGGAAGTGCGCCTGGGCGCCACGGTCTACAATGTGTTCAACGCCAAGTATGAGAGCAACGGATATGCCGGCTCGGGCTACTACGTGGACGACGAAGGCCAGAAAGTTATCTACCGCTACAGCGGCTATGCCGCACAGGCGCCCGCACACTTCATGGCAACCCTCAACGTGAAATTCTGATGACGTGGCTCACATTTGACAACGCGATGGAGCTCGGCGGCTTTCTCATAGGGCTGCTCTATCTCTACTGGGAATTCAAGGCCAACCGCCTGCTCTGGCTGGCCGGGCTGCTGATGCCCTGCATGTCGATGTGGGTCTACTTCCGCGCGGGGCTCTATGCCGACTTCACGATGAATATCTACTACCTTGTCATGGCCGTCTACGGCCTCCTGGCATGGAGCGGCCGCGACAAGGCAAAGCGCGACAAGGCGCACGAGACGCTGCGCATTTCGCACTTTCCGCTCCGGCGTCTGGCGGCAACGGGCGTCGTGACGGCCGCGGTGTATCTGCTGATAGCTTTCGTGCTCATAAACTTCACCAACAGCACGGTGCCCTGGCTGGATGCCCTGACCACGGCCCTCTCCATGACAGCGACATGGATGCTGGCACGGAAATATCTCGAGCAATGGCTTGTGTGGGCTGTGGTGGACATCGTGTCGTGCGGCCTGTATTTCTACAAGGGCATTCCGCTCTACGGCATCCTCTACGGCATCTATACCGTAATAGCCCTGCTGGGCTACCGCAAATGGATTCGCCTCATGGCCATGGGCCACTGACGCCCCTCGACTTCTCCCCGCATAAAAAACTTACGTGCAGCGACTCTCCCGAGTTGCTGCACGTGTTTTTTTAACCTATGATTCACTTATACTTTCTGTCTGACGGAAGCCGCGTCGGGAATCCGGCACCATTCCGGCGTGAGACGCTCGCGCAAACTATCCGCATACAAAGGTACGCAAATTTTGGGATTAAAAACACAAATACGCACTATTTAATTGTTTTTAATGCATTTTCACATATGGCGCAATTTTGCTTTACGATGCGCACACAGTCAGCACTTTATTTTTTGCAGAAATAAAAATATTCACTATCTTTGCAGCCGTTCGGGAAGCCGGACAAGACATTTTGAAAGCGTAACTTGCTTTATCCTTTCTCGGAAATCGCCAAATTTCAAGAACACAAAGGACACAGCATTTTCAACCTTGCTATGCAGCACGCGCATATACACGGGCCCGCATTGTGCGGAGGTCCGGCTATATACGTAGGCGTGGAAATGAACCGTTTATTTTGTGTTGGGCGTTTGGCGATGCCTCCGAGAAGATAGACAAGGAGTCATTCCACGCTTTTTCTTTTTTTATTGCCAAGCAAGGAATGGGCTCGGCCAAAACAACCCAACAAATAAAATGGCAAAACTGCTCAAGTATCTGCTAATTTTCATGCTTCCCCTGGCATTCGCAGCCTGCGACAAGGACGAACCCAAGAACGACAAGGACGATGACAACAATGACGACGACCGCACCGAGTACGTTGAAATAGCCGGCACATGGACCGGAACCGTTGATTTCGATGAAGACGGTGAAGGCTACGACATGTGGTCCGAAAAATGGACACTCGTTCTCAAGACCAACGGTAAGTTCACCCTTGACTGCGTGGAGCTGGACTATGATGATGAATATAGTCTCTATGGCATCTACACCTACGACGAAGACCGTGAGAAGCTGCGCCTGACCGTCCAGGGAGACGACGAAGAAGGCGACTGGGGCGAAGACTCGGAAACGGTGACTTTCGGATGCCGCATATCGGGCAACAAGATGTATCTCAGCGGCAACGACATCGACGGTACAGCCACGCTGACAAGAAAAAAATAACACACCGGATGCTTTTCTAACCTGCGGCCGGAAGCCGGAGCCCCTCGCCAAGTCAAAAACCGGCGGTCCCGCTTCCGGCCCTTTATCAGGATTCAGCAAATGAAAAAAACCATTATCGCGGCACTTGCCGCACTCTGCTGCGCCGGTGTGGCTGACGCCAAACGCGTTGTCACGGACCTGTCTGAGGTATATGTGCCCGAGGAAGGCGGCAATAAGTTCGAGAAAATCACCGAGGACGCCGACTGCGTGAATTCCGAGAATCTCGTAAGCACCGCAAAAGGCATTCTTGGCATCAAGAACCTCTCGAAAATCGACTGGTGGGTGAATCCGCGCATCGCCGTCTCACCCGACGGCAAGAAACTCGCTTACCTCAACTGGAAGAACAAGACGTCCAACGTGATGGTGAAGGACGCGGCGCGCGGCGGCGCAAGTACCCAGCGCACCTTCCGCACCAATGTATCGGACTTCAACTGGAGTCCCGACGGCAAAACTCTGTGCTTCACGGAATACCGCTCGGGCCACTACGGCGTATATCTCATCGAAGCCGAGGAAGGCAACGTAGTGCGCCAGATCTCGCAGGGCATGGACAATGACTTCTCCGGCCAGATGACCAAGGACAACAACACCATCCTTTTCCATCGCGGCGAGGGCATGGGCAACTACAGCATCTGGAGCTACGACCGCAAGAAAAACCTCTTCTCCAACTATTCGCGCGGCATGACGCCCTGCCTCATCCCGGGCAATCCGGATGTGATCTACTGCGCACGCTATACCGACAAGCACGAGAGCGAGATCTGGCGTGTGAACCTGAAGACCGGCGTTGAGGAAATCCTCCTGTCGATGCCCGGACGCAGCTTCACTACCCCGCGCCTCTCGCCCGACGGCCGCTGGCTGCTGGTGACGGGCACCTCGATGGACGAGAAGGGCAAAAACATCAACACCGACATCTTCGCAATCCGCACGGACGGTACACAGTTCACCCAGCTCACCTATCATCCGGGCAACGACCTCTCGGCCGTATGGGCTCCCGACGGCAAGAGCTTCTACTTCGTGTCGCAGCGAGGCTCGAAGGATGGCGTGTATAACGTCTGGAAAATGGATTTCGCACTCTAAACCCGACAACACAAACCTCTCAAAAACAACGATATGAAAAAGACTATTATTCTTGCCCTGACGGCTCTCATGGCTGCAACAAGCGTCAGCGCACAGCGCGCCGGAGAGTATGATCTCCGCTCGTCCGACGACATCAAGGGTTACAATCGCCTGGGTATCACCTACAACAACACCAGCTATCACAACAACTGGAAAGAGAAAGATGGCAACTACTCTGCCAACGGCATCGGCATCAACTATCTGCACGGCTTCAGCCTCAGCAGCTCGCTGCCCATGTTCGTTGAAGCGGGCCTGAATGTAAACTTCGACTTCGCCACCCCTTATTCGGATGAAGACCGCTATGGCCGCGAGTACGAAAAATTTACAAACATGAACTTCCAGGTGCCCGTAAACTACAGCTATCGCTTCGCCATCATGGACGAATTCAGCATCGCCCCCTTCATTGGCATCAACTTCAAGATACACGCCCTGATGAACGGCAAGGAAGTAGAAGAAGATTCCGATGGCGAGAAAATATACGACAACAAATGGAGCTACTTCGACAAAGATAAGATGGGTAAAGATGGCGTATATAATCGCTTCCAGATGGGCTGGCAAATAGGCGCAACCTTCCAATACTCACGCGTGTACCTGACGGTTCAATACGGCACTGATTTCATTCCTGCCTGGTCGTATAAGAAGGATAAGATCAACACGGGCAATCTACATCTGGGCCTCGGTTTCGCATTCTGATCAGCACGTAGCAGATGCATAGAATGAGCTTTTTGCGCCTGCTACGTGCCAAAGGCTCGTCCCTACATTAAATCGAATTTCAAATTAAAAATTCATACAAATCAATGACAAAGATTCTCAGATATCTCCTCATTGCCATGCTGCCCTTCGTCTTCGCGGCCTGCGACAAGGACGACGATAAAGACGATCCCAAGGGTAGCGATGCAAATATCGTCGGTACATGGACCGGCACCTACACATATGACGATGGCTACGACAGCACCTCTCAACTATGGTCTATGGATTTCAAATCCAACGGTAATTTCACATGGAAATACTGGGATGATGACGAAAGAGATTTCGGATATTGCAAGGGCTACTATGAGTATGATAGCGATATTGAAATCCTCTACCTATACATCACTGAAGACGAAGATGAAAGGTATGACGAACCTGAGATGGAATACTTCGGCTGCAAAATTTCCGGGAAAAACATGACTTTGACCGCCGGAGGTGACAGAATCACGCTGAAGAAGAAGTAAATCCGGAATGCAGGGGCGTGTTCAGGCACGCAGATTGCCCGCGACGTGTACGGACATGCCTTCGGCATGTCGCCAACACTCAAAGAATGAGCTCTTTACTGCTACGAGCCAAAGGCATGTCCCTACATTAAATCGAATTTCGAAATAAAAAAATCACACGAATTAATGACAAAGATTCTCAGATACCTCCTCATCGCCATGCTGCCCTTCGTCTTCGCAGCCTGCGACAAGGACGACGACGATGATCCCAAAGGCGACAAGGACACGGAGAAATCCCTGCTGGTCGGCTCGTGGGGCTTCAGCAATTATGACATTTACGAGACCCTGACTTTTAAGAAAAACGGCAGCTACACCTGGATTTCGGTTGGCGGCTCAGGCGACTGGGACGAGTATGGCAGCTATACGCTCCGAGGTGATATCCTCACCTTGTACGATGAAAGTTACGGCGATGTGAGTAGATATCGCATCTACACGCTCACGTCCAGAACCCTCGTGATAAAATCCATTGACGACGACAAGTCGGAGCTGTGGGAGTGGACCAAAATCCGATAAATCCTCAGCATCGTCTGCCCGGACATGCATCCGTGCGGACACGCAAAACAAACGAAGTGGAGGCCTCAGTGCAGGGGTCTCCACTTCACTTTTCTGCGACACACTGGGCGCCGCGCAGGGCTATATTGGCGATGCTCTGTTTTCAGTTCGGTCGCCGGCTCCCGGGGCGTGCGTGCTTTGTTATACCTGTGGGAAAAAGAAAATGCGTGAGAGCCATACTTGCTGCCCGTTCCACATCTTGAGGCTCTGGAATGCCCGGTATAGAAGAACGAGCAAACTTGCAGAAACCTCACGCAGAATATGATGACTACACCGAAAGGAGCGCGGGCGCCTTGCGCCCTACCTCCCGGATCCGTACATATCCGCAAGGCATCTACCGTTTGCTGCAGTTCTGACTATACCAAAGAAATTTTCCAGATTTCAAGATGTCAGAAAAGAGCGCCGATAAACGCTTTTCCATATGTCGTGGCAAGCCGCATGGCCGGCCTTTGCGGCCTACGGTGAATGCCTCGACCTGCGAGGCTTCTGCTTTCAGCCTTTGGTGCAAAGTTACGACTTAAATTCCGTCTGTGCAAGCCCCCCGGCAGCAGAGATTTATTTGGATTTGGCGCCGAATTTTCGTATTTTTGTATGCGGGTTTGCAAACCCATGATTCGAAACAACAATAAACCAACTTACCAACCATGAATTTCAAAAAAATATTTGTTGCCCTGCTGTGTGTCGTCGCCGGCGTGAGCTATGCTATGGCAGAGACGGTCGACTCTCAGGGCTATCCGGTGATGTATCTGCGCGGCAGCATGACCGGAGGCGTGTGGGATGCACGCGAGGCCTTCCGCTTCACACGCACCGACAAGCAATACACTCTGCATCTCGACGAGCTGGACGGCCAGTTCAAGATCGCCGATGAAGAATGGGGCATGGACTACGGTTCGGCCAACGCCAAGGGCGAGCCCCTGGTGGAAATCTCGGATGCGGCCACCGTGGAGATGGTGCCCACCAACGGCAATTTCCAGGCCAACGGCCTGCGCGACGTGACGCTGACCTTCGACATCGAGCTCAACGGCACAGCACTGTGCCCTACCTATATGCGCATTTCGGCCAACGGCCACCAGGCTCCCGACATGCCAACCGATCCGTCGCTCTCGGGCACACTGCCCGTGCTCTACATCAACGTCTACACCGACGAGGAGCATACGGCGCTGAACGACGAAGTGATCGACCGCAACCTGGGGCACAAGAACTACTTCACGTATGCCGAATACTGGCTTGACCTCAATGGCTGCGAATGGATGGCGGCCGAGGGCGCGGAATCCATCGGCTCAAAGGACGAGCCCCTGCCCCTGCAGATCAAGGCGCGCGGCAACTACACGCGCACGGCATATGCCAAGAAGCCCTTCAAGCTCAAACTCGACAAAAAGCAGAGCCTTCTGGGCCTCTCGAACAGCAAGCACTTCGCACTGCTGGCCCATGCGGACGACACGCATGGCTACATGCGCAATTTCACGGGCTTCTGGCTGGGCCGCGCCATAGGGCTGCCCTGGACTCCCAGCCATCAGCCTGTAGAAGTTGTGATCAACGGCAACTACCGCGGCCTGTATTTCCTCACCGAGAGCATCCGCGTGGAGAAGAAGCGCGTGAATATCACCGAGCTCGACGATCTCGTGGACGATCCGGCGCTCGTGTCGGGCGGATACCTCGTGGAACTCGACAACTACGATGAGGACAATCAAATTAAGCTCGAGGAAAAGTCCTGCGCAAGCGACAGACATCACCTCGACCTCCTGCGCGTGACCTGGGATACGCCCGAGGAATATTCCGACCTGCAGAAGCGCTTCATCACGGACCAGTTCACGGCCATGAACGATGCCGTGGGCGCCGCCAATCAGTCCGACGAGCTCTGGCGCTATATGGATCTCGATGATGCCGCCCGCTACTATCTGGTGGAAGAAATCATCTCGCACCACGAATCCTACCACGGCTCGACCTACCTTTTCCGCGACCGCGGCGAGGGTCAGAAATGGCATTTCTCGCCCTTGTGGGACTGCGGCAATGCCTTCAATGGTTCTACGAGCGACTTCTTCTACAACTGCGATCCTTTCGGCAACACATGGATTCCATCGATGCGCGAGAACAAGACCTTCAACGATAAGGTCAAGGCCACGTGGCTGTGGTTCATGAACAACGGTTACAAGGGTCTGGAACCGGCCCTGCGCGAATATGCCTCGCACTTGAAGGCCGCAGCCAAGGCCGACAGAAAGCGCTGGCACGATGCACGCCAGCCCGACATTGACGGCGCACGTCCGGTTGTGGACAATACGGACATGGACGGCTGTCTGAACCGCGTACTCCGGCATCTGAATGACAAGACCAACTGGCTCAAGGAGCGTTTCGGCAACTATCTTGCCTCGCCCAATGCCACCGAGCCCGCACGCGACGCCACCGTGGCCGCTCCCCTGCCCGACTATGCCAAGCCTGATCCTTCGGGCGTAGCTCCCGTGGTGGTGGAAACTCCCGATGCCGAAGCCGAGTACTACAACCTTCAGGGTATGCGTGTAGAGAATCCGCGCTGCGGCAACATCTACATCGAAGTGAAAGGCACCTCCGCCCGCCGCATTCGGCTCTAAGATATTTCCGACACATAGACTTCACACCTGCAAGCGTTTGAATCGCTTGCAGGTGTGTTTTTCAATAGACATACATACCCTGCGCCAGTCAGAAATCGAAATTTTATTTTATTTTTTTTGAAAAAAATTTGGAGAAGCGAAAAAAAGGTCGTAACTTTGCATCGCAAAAGCAAAAGAGCTGATGTCTCTCCCACAAAAAAATGGTGTGGTAGTTCAGCTGGTTAGAATACCTGCCTGTCACGCAGGGGGTCGCGGGTTCGAGTCCCGTCCATACCGCAAGAGGAGAGAGGAGAATGAGAAACAGCAAGCCTTCGGACTTCGTTTCTCATTCTTTTTTTATGCCTATTTTCATTATCCCTTATGACAAACGCAAAAACTTGCGACCTGTCGGCGACAGGCCAAAGGCATGTCCGTACAGGTCGCAAAAACGCTTGGGCGTGGGTCAGTCTTTGTGAAGGATGAAGCGCAGATCGCCGGAGGGAGATTCGTCCTCGCGGACTATGGTGCGATAGCCCGAGCGTGTGAGCGTGATGCACTGCTCGGCTCGCTGCTCGGCAAGAGGAAGCGTGATGGCGAAGCGGCCATCGGAATCAGTAGCGACCGTACAATCGGCCACACTCACCGCCACACCCTCGAGGGGCTCCATATCATCGGTATATACGACCCCGGCGTATAGGGCAAAACTATCGTCGCGACGGAGGTCAAGCGCGAGCTGCCTGCGCAGCCCGAATCCCGTGGCCACGCTCGTATCCACGCTTGTGAAAAACTGCGAGGAGAGGGAGACATCTATCCGCCCCAGCCGGCGGTAGCCCGGAACGGATATGCCCGCAACGTGCGGCTCATTCACGGGCACCGTATATTCGGCCCCGTCGACCGTAAGATGCAGCTCCTCACCCACAGGAAGCTGTGAGGGCTCGGGCAGGACATTCACATCCAGCTTCACCGGCAGAGCAAAAGTATATGCGCACAAAGCAGCCACGACGGAAAAGGCCGTAATTGCCGCGATGCGCTGCCTGCGCGCGCGGCGGTAGCGCTGCCACAGCTCGTCGAAGTCGAGCCCGAGCATACGCGTCACAACCTGTATGAACGCCTTTTCACGCCCCTCGGCAATGTTTATTCCACGCAGCTCCTTGCCATGCATGCGAGAATACTCGCGGAGCGCAGCGGGGAAGAGCTCCGTTTCAGGCACTCCGGGCGAAGGAATCAGCACGGGAATGATGTTTGCGAAACGACCCATGTCGATAAAGGACTGCACCTCGCCATTGACCCAGGTAGAGGCTGCAGAACTCTTGGAGCATAGAAGCACAAGATACTTGCTGCTCTCGAGGTTCTTCTGCAGCTCCTCGTCGAGGACGCCGGAATTCATGTCGGTCTGGTCGCGGAACACGGGCTGGAGATAGCGGCAGCCGTGCTTGATTTCATTATTCACTCGCACGGGCCGCGTGGGGAGCTTATATCCCTCCAGCTTTCCCTGCAGCCACCTCGCAAAGCGCATATCGCTATGGCTGTAGCTTATAAAAGCAAAATACTTATAGTTCATAGTCATGTAATTTCAGAGCAAGCAACAATTCTTTTCCCCGGGAAGGGGAGACGGGGGTCAGAAGCTTTTGCCCCAGGTGCCGCGGTCGAGGGTGCGGTAACCGATGGCTTCGGCTATGTGACGGGCTTCGATCATGGGCGAGCCGGCAAGGTCGGCAATAGTGCGCGCGAGCTTGAGAATGCGATCGAAGGCGCGGGCGCTCATGTCGTACTTGACCATCGCTTTTTTCAGCATCGCTTCTCCGGCGGCATCGAGCGTGCAGTATTGGGCCATGTGGCGAGGAGTCATCTGCGCATTGCAGTGCGTGTAGCGCTCGCCGGCAAAGCGTCGGCTCTGGATTTCGCGCGCAGCCACCACGCGCTGGCGTATCTGCGCGCTTGTCTCGCCCGTGGGACGTGCGGCAAGCTCATCGACATCTACAGGCAGGATCTCGACCTGTATGTCGATACGGTCGAGCAGAGGTCCTGAAACGCGTCCTAAATATTTCTGCACCTGCCCGGGCAGGCAGCTACAGGCGCGCCGGGGATGGTTGTAATAGCCGCAGGGGCATGGATTCATGGACGCCACAAGCATGAATGAAGCGGGATAGTCCACGGAATAGCGTGCGCGCGACACGGTGATCTCGCGGTCTTCGAGCGGCTGACGCAGGACCTCAAGCACGGTGCGCGGAAACTCGGGAAACTCGTCCAGGAAGAGTATACCGTTATGGGCCAGGGATATCTCGCCGGGCATGGGATTGGTGCCTCCGCCCACCATGGCCACTGCAGACATGGTGTGGTGCGGCGCGCGGAAGGGGCGCATGGTCATGAGCCGCGAACCGCGCCGGAGCTTGCCGGCCACGGAGTGGATCTTGGTCGTCTCCAGAGCCTCGCCAAGTGTGAGCGGAGGCATGATCGACGGCAGCCGTTTGGCCATCATGGATTTGCCCGAGCCCGGAGGACCGATGAGAATGATATTGTGGCCACCGGCACAAGCCACTTCGAATGCACGCTTGACATTCTCCTGCCCCTTCACCTCGGAGAAGTCGTACTCGAAAACATTGGCCGCGGAAGCGAATTCCGCACGCGTGTCCACGACAGTGCGCTGCAGGGGCCGGTTGCCTTTGAAGTGGGCCACGACACCTTCCAGAGAGTATGCGCCATAGACTTCGAGATTATTCACCACGGCAGCCTCGGCCGCGTTGGCCGCCGGTACGATGATGCCCTTGAAACCGCGGGCACGGGCCTCGATGGCCATAGGCAGAATACCGCGCACGGGTTGAATGCCGCCGTCGAGCGACAGTTCGCCCATGATCACATAGTCGGCAAGTAGCGAAGCATCGATCTGCTCGGATGCAGCCAGCAGGCTCACGGCTATAGGAAGGTCGTAGGCCGCGCCCTCCTTGCGCACATCAGCCGGCGCCATGTTTATGGTGACGCTGCGGCGCGGAATGTCGAATCCGCTCTGCTTGAGCGCTGAGCGCACGCGTTCGTGGCTCTCCTTCACGGCCGTGTCGGGCAGTCCGACGATGCAGTACTGAAATCCGCGGTCGAGCACAGTCTCGACCGTAACAATTATCGCATCTATGCCGCAGACGGCGGCTCCATAAGTTTTTACGAGCATTGAGGAGAGGCGGGATGATTGGAGATATTATTTCAGTATGTCGCGGAGAACGGTCAGGGCGCTGTCGGGTTCGGACCCGCGGAATAGGGTATAGCCTGCCGAATCGCAGACAATGGCATATGGGAGCTCCGGCAGGCCGAGCTTACGCAGCTGCGGGGCTGCGAGTCCGCCGGGAAGCCACGCACGTGTCCATTCGTCGCTGTCGAAGCCTCGCTGCTTTTCGGAGCGAAGCATGCGGCGCCAAGCCAAAGTGTCGGACGAGAGGTAGACATCCGTCACCTGCACGTCCTTAGCCGCAGCAGCTCGACGCAGACTCGAGAGCAGCGTATCGCTGCGCTGCGCCTCGGCATCGGTAAAGAGCAGGAGCGTGGCACGATGGCCGGCGGGAACAAGCGTGCGGACTGCATTGGAAGTCGAGATATAAGCCATCGAATCGACCGGCTGGGCAGGATTCGCGGGCACGGCCAGGGAGAGAAGAAAGTCCGAGGCTCCGGCAAGGCGCTCGGGCCTGGCGGAAGGCTGCAAAAGCGCCATAAGCGCCGCAGCACCGGAGGGGTCGACGGAGGAGTCGTATAGCGTGACGAGCAGGAGCGTGGAGAGCAGGTCATCCGGATTGGCCTCTACGAACGCAGAAATAGCCTTATTTGCCGCCTCGGGCGATTCCGTGAGGGTTGATTCATTCTGTGCAAGAAACGCCGTCCAGCACTCATTTATTTGCGTCCCACGGGCTTTCATGCGCTCGGGGTGTCCGGGTGTGAGCGTACACTCCACCGTTTCGCCACCTCCGAGCCACAGGCTGCCGAGCGGTTTGAAGTCGTGCGTGTACATCTCCACAAGCACAGGCTGCGAAACCGAGCCTGCAAACTCAAATTTGCCGTCGCGCACGGCCACTATGCCCTGACGGAAGCCTTCGGGGCTCTCGTAGGCGTAACGGAGATTCATGTTGTCAGTGCCCGGTGTGGTGCCCCTGACAACAAAACGGCTGTCGTCGGCACATGATGCCAGCGACAGCACGGTTAAAATCAGAGCTAAAAAAAGTCTTAAGCGTTTCATCTCACACCCAGCTGACCAAGAAGCTCCACGGCCTCGGCGGCACTCATAGCGCGCCTCTTGCGCAGCTCATCGGCAAAACGGTCGGCCACGGAATGCACACCGATATGAGAGAAGAGCCTGTGCACATATCTGAACGAGTCTTCGAAAAGCGCATCGGCCTCGTCCTCGGCGAGCGCGCATTGCTCGAGGGCCACGCTGTTCACGAGCTCGCGGATGGCAGCGCGGCGGGAATCGGCCAGTTGCGGCTGTCCGCGGAGCACGTAAGTGCGGCATACGGCATTGCCGAGTATCATGCGCGTGGCGAGGTTGAGATGGCGCACTCCGGTGATCCACATATACTTGGGAGCCATGCGCGGATTGCCGCGGAAGAAGAAGTCATGCGACATCTCGAAATCCGTCTCTTCATCGCCGTCGAGAGAGATTCCGGCGAGCAAGGCACCGCTCTCGGATGCCACCAGCGTAATGGCCATGCCCGTGAGGCCGTAGGCCTTATCGCGCTCGTCGATATAGCGTAAGGAATCGTCAGTCTGTGCCATCAATCAATTCATAATCATGATTTTAGAGACTACAGCCATAGAGCTGCTGTCGTCGCCTGCGGATGCGAGCACGAGGTAAACACCCGTGCGGACGCGTTCGCCGCCGGCATTGCAGCCGTCCCAGATGAAGCTGCCGCCCGAGGACTTGCCCTGGAAGACGATATTGCCGTTGATGTCGGCAATCTTCACGAGGGAATTATCCATAAGGCCGGCCACCGTGATCCAGCCCGTATATTCGGGACGGACGGGATTGGGGTAGACGTAGACTTCGGAGAAATCGTCCTTGGCCGGAGATGCATCGCTCTCGTAGCACATCACGCCGAGTCTCGTGCCGATGTAAACACGGTTGGAATTAGGATCGGCGGCGATGGAATAAACCTCGTCGCTCACCAGGGGCGAGTTGGATTTGTCGAAATGCGAGATGATCTTGGTGCCGTCGGCACTTACGAGATACACACCGGCATCTGCCGTGCCGATCCACTTGCGATTGTTGGGATCCACCGCAATGCAGGAGATGTCGGCACCGTCGAGCAGATAGTCGCCGAAGTTGGTGCCGTCGTTACGCGGAACAACAGGGCGGCGCACACGCATGCTTTCAGATGCTGCGGACTGGGGATCGGGAATCACATAAAGGCCCGAGGAGGTGCCAACCCAGATCATACCGGTCTTGTCCTCCTTGATATCCGTATATACGAGGGGCGAGATTACATTACCGTCCTGGTCGATGACTGTGGGGTGTATCGTCAGCACATCGTCGTTGGGATTGAGATAAGTACCCTTCGTGTCTATCGCATGCAGAGAGCCGGCATACGTGGAACTCAACACGAAAAGCATGTTCGACTTATGGGAGAAACAGGACACGATATCGTACTTGACATCGTAGCCGGGCATCTCGGGGTAGACAACCCAGTCGGCATACTTCACGCGTGCCGGACGGTCCTTCCGGATCTTGGCCGGCAAGATGTCTATGGCATTACGCGGACCGATGGAGCCATCGGCATAGGTCCAGAAGAACACCCACAAATTACCTTCGGGATCGTAGTCGAGATTATAAACTCGGGTATCACTCCAGTCTTTGGTGGGGAGATAGGGCATGTTGATTCGGCTGTAGATGGCCAGCGCATCGCCCTGAACATTATCCGCCGAGTATCCCTCGCCCTTCTCGCACAGCACAATACCCTCGGAGCCACCGGCAACCCAGAACTTGTCGGGATCGTCAAGGTCGGGGAGCAGGCGGTTGTGAACGCCGCAAAGCTGCTTTGTCTTGGCGTAGTTGTCCTTAGCCATCTGCGACCACTGCATGCGCCACATTTCCTCCTGATAGCGGGCTTTTTCCTCCTCGGAGGGCTCGAAGAAGTCATACCAGCCGGATGCGATGCCGAAACTGGTCATGCCTGTCGTGGGCGTGCGGTCCTCGAGTCTGTTGCCGTCGATAAGGGCAACGTATTTTTCATCGTAATAGGCGTTCTTGCCGGAGGGTATGCTCTTCGACTCGGACAGACTGATATTGGTGACCCACAGACGGCCCTGCGAGTCCCACTCCATATAGTGCGGATGCTTCACGGACAATCCCTCGGGGAAGTAGGGGCTCATAAGGACAGTCGAGGTCTTTAGATCGTATTTTCCAAGACCGGAGGCATTGGAAATCCACGCATCCGCCAGGCCCTTCTTGCCGAAACCGAATGCCCGACCATTAAGACCGGCGGGAAGCTGCACCGTCTCGGCAACTTGAGTTGTCTCGGGATCAATGACCTTGACATCGGTTGAGCTTACGGCATACACCCGTCCGTCGGCGCCGCGGACAAGCTGCGACACGACCGTGGTGAGACGGTTGTCGGCCTTCATCGCGAGCGTCTCGGGATCTATCGACACGATACGCGTACGCCAGCCGTCGCTGCTGAGCGTTACCAGATTGGTGCCGTTAAGTTCCTGAATATCCATGATGCCCTGACTGAATACATTCTTGAAGGCGGAGAAGGAACTGAGCTTGGCATTGCGCGGCGCAACGTAGAACGACTCCTTGGGGATTCCGGCCGAAGCGATGGGGGAGTAGAAATAGAGCACGACAAACTTCTCGGTGACACCTACGAGCGAGGGACCGAAACCATAGATGCCAGACTGCTTGACGGTAGCGGACTTCATGTCCACGACCACAAGGCCGAAGTTGGTGGCGATGTAGGCTTCATCGCCGTAAAACGCCACGTCCTCGATGTCCTTTGCCGTCGTAAGCACGGCATCGCGGATTGCGGACATGTTATGCACCGAGCCATCGGCATCGATGATGTCGATGTTGTAGTCGGAATACACCACCAGAAGCTGACGCGTGTCGGGATTGTAGTGGATGCTGCTTACATCCACGCTTGCAACGGCGTCGGAATTGGCGTAATGATATGTTTCCGCATCGTCCTCGGAGTAGTGCGAGAGGCGCGAGGAGTTCGTGAAGAACACCTTTGAGTCAGAGCATACGACCCTGTCGATCGACGTTCCGACCGTGGGGAAGAGGCTCCAGCGCCCGCTGAAAGATTGCGCAGCTACACTGAACACAGCCCCAAGGACAAGTGCAAGAAGGAGAGTAATCTTTTTGTTCATGGTTGGTTTAATGGAATGTATTGGTTGAGGAGAGGTATGATTATTCTTATTCGGCGTGGAGATAGTGGAGCAAGGCTCTGACGGCCCGTCCGCGATGGCTCACGGCATCCTTCTCGGCTGCGGATGTTTCCGCGAAAGTGCGGGTATATCCATCGGCTACAAAAAGGGGGTCGTATCCGAAGCCTCCTTCGCCGCGGGGAGCGTCCAGAATCCGGCCTTCCACGGCGCCCGAGAAGAAACGGGGCTCGGCATCGCCCTCAAGCAGGCAGATGGCGGTCCGGAACCGGGCGGTGCGCTTCTGCGCAGGCACGCCCTGCAGCTTGGCCAGCAGGAGCTTGTTGTTGGCGGCATCGTCGTGCTCGGCGGCAAAGCGCGCCGACAGGACACCGGGAGCGCCGTCGAGCGCATCCACTTCCAGACCCGAGTCGTCCGCCAGACAATCGTAGCCATAGCGATCGCGCACCCACCGTGCTTTTGCAAGAGCATTGCCCTCGAACGTGGTTTCGTTCTCGGGAATATCGTCGAAGCAACGGATGTCCTTGAGGCTCAGAATCTCGAATCGGTCACCGGCCATGCGGCGCAATTCATCGAGCTTATGAGCGTTGTTGGTTGCGAATACTATCTTTTTCACGTCTATAGAGAACGGAGAAACAAGCGTTTTATTATCAAGCTACAACAATATTGACGATTTTTCCGGGCACAACGATAATTTTGCGCACGGTTTTGCCATCGAGCCATTTTGCGGCACCTTCATGCTCGAGGGCGGCCTTCTCAACATCCTCGCGGGAGGTACCGGCGGGTACGGTGATGTTGTAACGCGCTTTGCCGTTGAAGCTTACGGCCATCGTCACGGTGCTCTCCTTGAGGAAGTCCTCGTTGAAAGACGGCCACTGTGCATCGCGCACGATGCTTTCTTCATCGGCGTGGCCTATTGCGCTGTGCCACAGCTCTTCGGCCACGTGAGGCGCAAAGGGCGCAAGCAGAATCAGCAGAGGCTCAAGCACTTCGCGGCTATGGCACTTCTGCGACGAGAGCTCGTTGACGCAAATCATGAACGCGGCCACGGACGTGTTGAAGGAGAAATTCTCGATGTCGCCCGTCACCTTCTTGATGAGCTTGTGGAGACTCTTGAGCGACTCGGGCGAGGGCTTGGAATCGTCCACAAGGCATGTATCGCCCTTCCAGTAGAGACTCCAGAGCTTCTTGATGAAGCGGTTCACGCCGTCGATGCCGTTGGTGTCCCAGGGCTTGCTCTGCTCCAGCGGTCCGAGGAACATTTCGTAGAGACGCAGGGTGTCGGCACCATAACGCTCGACTATATCGTCGGGATTCACCACGTTGAACATGGACTTGGACATTTTCTCGACCGCCCAGCCGCACACGTACTTGCCATCCTCGAGGATGAATTCGGCCGTTTCGTATTCGGGCTGCGACTTGCGGAAGGCGTCGAGGTCGAGGATATCGTTGCTTACGATGTTCACATTCACGTGGATGGGCGTCGTGTCGTACTGATCCTTCAGGCCGTGGCTCACGAAGGTATTGGTGTCCTTGATGCGATACACGAAGTTGCTGCGGCCCTGAATCATGCCCTGGTTGATGAGCTTGCGGAAGGGCTCGGACTCGCATACGAGACCAAGATCATAGAGGAATTTATTCCAGAAACGGCTGTAGATGAGGTGGCCTGTGGCATGCTCGCTGCCGCCGATGTAGAGATCGACATTGCGCCAGTATCCGTTGGCCTCGGGGGATACGAGGGCTTCGGAGTTGTGGGGATCCATGTAGCGCAGGTAGTAGGCGGAGGAGCCTGCGAAGCCCGGCATCGTGTTCAGTTCCAGCGGATAGCCGTCGGGGGTAGTCCAGTTCTTGGCGCGGCCCAGGGGAGGCTCGCCGCTCTCGGTGGGCAGGTATTTGTCCACCTCGGGCAGAGCCAGGGGCAGACCTTCCTCGTAGGCGGTGGGGATGCCGTCCTTGTAGTAAATGGGAATAGGTTCGCCCCAGTAGCGCTGACGGCTGAAGATGGCGTCGCGCAGACGGAAGTTGACCTTGACCTTACCTATGCCCTTGGCAGCGATAAATTCCTTGGTCTTGGCAATCGCGTCCTTGACTTCCAGGCCGTTGAGATTCAGCTCGGGGCCTTCGGAGTTGATCATGCGGCCCTCCTTGGCGTCGAAACTACTCTCGGACACGTCGGCGCCCTCGATAAGCGGAATCACGGGAAGGTCGAAATGGCGGGCAAAGGCATAGTCGCGGCTGTCGTGCGCGGGCACGGCCATGATGGCGCCCGTGCCGTAGCCTGCGAGCACGTAATCGCTCACCCACACGGGCACCTTCTTACCCGTGAGCGGATTAATGGCGTAAGCACCGGTGAACACGCCGGACACTTTCTTGTCGATCATGCGCTCGCGCTCGGTCTTATGCTTGGTGGCCGTGACGTATTCTTCGACGGCGGCACGCTGTTCGGGCGTGGTGATCATGTCAACATAGCGGCTCTCCGGAGCGAGGACCATGAAGGTGACACCGAAAATGGTGTCGGCACGCGTGGTGAATATTTCAAGTTCCACATCGCTGTCGGCAACTTTGAAGCGCATCTCGGCGCCCTCGCTGCGGCCAATCCAGTTGCGCTGCGTCTCCTTGATGGAGTCGCTCCAGTCGATAGTCTCAAGGTCCTTCAAGAGGCGGTCGGCATAGGCCGAGACACGCAGACACCACTGATACATCATTTTCTGTTCCACGGGATAGCCGCCGCGTACGCTCAGGCCCTCGGACACCTCATCGTTGGCCAGCACCGTGCCGAGCTTGGGACACCAGTTCACCATCGTATTGGCCTGGAATGCGAGACGCCAGTTCATCAGCGCGTCGGAGCGCTCTTTGTCGGTCATCGCGGCCCAGTCAGCGGCGGTGAAGTTGAGTTCGCGGGTCTGCGCCGCGTCAAGGCCTTCCGTGCCGTGCTTTTCCAGATGTGCCACGAGTTCGGAAATGGGTTCGGCCTTGGCGGTGCGCTTGTTATACCAGTGGTCGAACATGCGCAGGAAGGCCCATTGCGTCCAGCGGTAGAACTCGGGATCGCAGGTCTTGATCTCGCGGCTCCAGTCGAAGGAGAATCCTATCTTGTCGAGCTGCTCGCGATAGCGCGCGGTGTTTTGGCGCGTGGTGATCTCGGGATGCTGTCCGGTCAGAATGGCATACTGCTCGGCGGGCAGGCCATAGGCGTCATAGCCCATGGGGTGGAGAACATTGAAGCCGTTGAGGCGCTTGTAGCGGGCATAGATGTCCGAAGCGATATAGCCTAAGGGATGTCCCACATGCAGGCCCGCACCCGAGGGGTAGGGAAACATGTCGAGAACATAGTATTTCGGACGGTCGCTCTTGTTGTCGACCTTGTATATGCCGGCGTCTTTCCATTTCTGCTGCCAGCGGGCTTCGATGTCTTTATGCTTGTATTCCATTGTGAATGATGATTTTATCAGATTTTGCGGACGATGCCTGAAGCTTAGGAAAGCGCCAGCATCCTGTCGATGGAGCGGAGTGCGCCCCGGGCCAGTTCGGGATCGATCTCGATTTGCGGACGGCCGTCGCGGAGACAGTTGCGCAGGGCGCGCAGGGTGTTCAGTTTCATGTAAGCGCAGTCGTTGCATCCGCAGCCGGGCGCGCCTTCGCCGCCCTCGCCCGTGGCCGGGGGCGCGGCGATGAATTCTTTTTCTGGACAGGACTTGCGCATCTCGTGGAGAATGCCGCTTTCCGTGGCCACGATGAATTTGCGGGCATCCGACTTGCGCGCGAAATCGAGCAGTGCAGCCGTGGAACCAACCTTATCGGCCAGCAGTACGACAGGCCTCTTGCACTCGGGATGCACCAATACGGGCGCATCGGGGTGCAGGGCCTTGAGGGCGCGTATGCCCTCGGCCGAGAAGCGCTCGTGCACATGGCAGGCGCCATCCCACAGCAGCATGTCGCGGCCCAGCTCGGCGTTGAGGTAGGCTCCCAGATTGCGGTCGGGACCGAAGATTATCTTCTCGTCCTTGGGGAAGGAATCCACCACCTTGCGAGCGTTGCCCGACGTTACGAGCACATCACTCAGGGCCTTGACGCCCAGCGAGGTATTGACATACGAAATGACCGTATAGCCCGGATGAGCCTTGATGAAGGCCTCAAACTCGTCGGCGGGACAGCTGTCGGCCAGCGAGCAGCCGGCCGAGAGGTCGGGCATGAGGACAGTCTTGTCGGGGCAGAGCACCTTCACGGTCTCGCCCATGAAGTGTACGCCGCACATCACTACCGTCTTGACCTCCGGACCCAGCTCGGCAGCCTTGCGCGCCAGCGCCAGCGAATCGCCTATGATGTCCGCCAGGTCCTGCACATCGCCCTCGGTGTAGTAGTGAGCGAGCACCACGGCCCCCTTCTCCTTCTTCAGACGGCGAATTTCCTCTATCAACGCTTCGCGGGACTCGCGCCCGCACTTTTCACTGCTCATAAAGCTCTGTCAAGTCAGGTTAAACGATAATTGTGGATTCTAACCTACAAAGGTACAAATTATCCTTCAAACCGACAAGCACTGCCCGCGGAGCTATCTGATTTTGCGCACGCGGCCGCGGAATTCGCGCCACGTGCGGTTGTCGTTCCTACGGCTGGCGATAGCCGAAATGCCCGTGAGATACTTGAGCATATTCAGGGCGCGGACGCCGATATTGAAATTGCGGTTACGGGCGTAGAGGTCTATGCCACCCAGGCGCGCGTCAGGAACGCGGGCGAGTCGCACGGCCTCGCGGTCGATGCCCTCGACACGCGCTATAAGCTCCTCCACGGCCGGGTCGAGTGCTTCCATATCCGCCGGGCGGAGGATGTCGAGCTCCATCTCCTGCAGCTTGCGGCTCTGCCAGCGGCGCGCCTCGGCGGGCGTGATATATTCCTTGTCGAGCACGTGCACCTCAGCGTATGTATTCACGAAATATGGCTCGTCATCGCGATGGAAACAAAATATATCATGGCCGCGGCCCCGGGATTCGATATTGAACGAATAGCCGCTGATGTCTTCGGCCGAGAGCGTTGCACCCGGCAGACTTTCGTAATTGAGATGCAGACGGAAGCTGTCGAAATCCAGATCGCGACGGAAGAGGCCCGCCAGATTCGGCACCCATCGCCAGGCCGCCGTGTCCGCCAACACATCCACCTCCACGGCAATGCGCTCGGGCGTGCGCGTCCAGATCTCCGCCGCGCTGTACTTGCCGTGAACAGTATCGGAGGCCGCCTCCGCGGCACGCAGCCGTGGCGGAATAGCAGCCTCGCGCACCACCCCAACCCAGTCCGACCACGAAAAATGATTGTAGCTCTCGGAGCTCACGCTGTCCAGCCCCGCCGAGTTGGTGAAGCGGTAGTACGACTTGCTTGCCAGCACCCGCGGGCTCGTCCAGCCCCGGAACTTGCTTTTCGCATCCGTAGGAATCATATAGTCCACCATCTTCTCGCGGAAAAGCGACACAGTGTCGCCGTAAGTGGCCAGCGTGGAATATTCGCGCACATATCCCAGAATGTGCAGTACGCGCTGGCGGCGCGATTCGATCACCAGCTCCGGCAGCTCCGCCACGGTAGCCGTCAGGAAAATAGTATCCACCCCGGGGCGCGCCTCCCTGCGCTCCCGGTAGCCGATATATCGCACCGTAAGCGGGAAATCAGCCTCATCCACCAGTGGCGAACGCCCCCGCTGATTGCTCACGCCCAGGGCTCGCCCGCGGCAGTCGAAAATCGAAGCCCCCGGCAGAGGCTCGTGAGTCTCCGCATCCGCCACCACCACCGAGCGCCCCCAGGCCACGACACCACACAAGGCAGACAAAAACAAAGCGACAAAACGAAACACAGGCATAACAGAGGATTAGAATTATGCCGCAAAAATACACACAAATCCCCCACCCCGACAGACAACGAAAGATAAAAACCCTGAAATATAAAAAAATACAACTATTTTTTCAATCCTTTTGCGGTGCGAGAAACAACTTTTTCAGAGCTTACTTAGAACTGTCAGTGTTGTCAAGATCTTCTATTACCTTCCAGTAGCCCGACGCTAATTGATTTTTGGAAATCATTAGTTTATTTTCGTGGAACTGGGAGATAATATCGTCAATATATTTAGATTTATCCGGTAGGCTAAAGATAGTTGTTTTGGTAATAGCCTTAGGGACATTAATAGATATTTGTGTCCCCTTTTCTATTATTTTTGAAGGAGCGTAAAAAGATCCGTCCTCCATTTTGCAGTGGAATGTGCCTGTCGCTTCCAGTTTTAAAACATGAATTGTGTTCATATATCAATATTATATCTCGTTTAATTGCATCATTCGTATCTTCTATTTCCATAACCCTAAATCAGTTGGCGGGTTTCATTCAATTCTTCCCGGAAATAAATAAAAACAACCTCACAGGCCGAGCGGTCTGAAAGGTTGTCCTGTTTTGTCGGGGTGAGAAGACTCGAACTTCCGACCTCCACGTCCCGAACGTGGCGCGCTGCCAACTGTGCTACACCCCGAGTTGGCTATTCGGTGGCCGAATGCAGGTGCAAAGTTACAAACTTTTTTTGATATTTCAATTATTTCTCCGAATTTTTTCGAGTCTGCACGCTTTGTGGCTGTGATACAGTGCCCGGTCGTATCTGTCCGGCACCGCTGATAAGGTACTTATACGTGACGATTTCGGCTAATCCCATGGGGCCGCGGGCATGGAGCTTCTGCGTGGAGATGCCGATTTCGGCTCCGAGACCGAATTCGCCGCCGTCGGTAAAGGCCGTGGATACGTTGGCATAGACGCAGGCTGCGTCCACGCGACGCTGAAATTCGTCCACCGCCTGTTTATTTTCTGCCACGATACACTCGCTGTGGCGCGATCCGTGAGCATTGATGAAGTCGATAGCTTCGTCGAAATTCTCAACGGTGCGAATGCTCATCTTGTAGTCGAGCCACTCGCGGCCGAAGTCTTCATCCGTGGCCCTGCGCAGGTATGGATATGCGCCTTCGAGAGCCGCGTAGGCTTCTTCGTCTGCATAAATCTCAACCTTCTTATCGGCCAGGGCATAGCACAGCGCGGGGAGCACATCCAGACGGCTCCGGTCGAGGACGAGTGTGTCGAGCGCGTTGCACACGCTCACGCGGCGTGTCTTGGCATTCAGTATGATGGAGGAGCCCGTGGCTATATCGCCGGAGTAGTGGAAGTAGGTGTGACATACACCGGCACCGGTCTCGATGACAGGCACGCGTGAATTCTCGCGTACGAAATCAATGAGGCCGCGGCCTCCGCGGGGAATGATAAGGTCTATAAATCCACGGGCCTGCAACATAGCTGCCGTTGCCTCGTGGCCATCGGGCATCAGGTGCACGACATCCGGATCCACTCCGCGCTCCGAAAGCACGCTACGAATGATTTCCACCGCCTTGGCATTGGTTTCAGAAGCCTGATGCCCCCCCTTGAGTACAACGGCCGAGCCGGAACGGAAGCAGAGCGCAAACACGTCGAAGCTCACATTGGGGCGAGCCTCATATATCACGCCTATAACGCCGAACGGAGCCGTGACCTTACGGATCAGCATGCCGTTGGGGCGCTGGCGGCGCTCAAGCTCAACACCGACGGGTGACGGGAGGGCGGCTACGGCACGCATTCCTTCCGCGATTGAGGCTATACGATCGGGGGTGAGCAGCAGTCGGTCGTACTTGGGATCGGAGGAGTCCATGCGCTGAAGGTCGGCGACATTAGCCTGCAGAAGTTCGTCAGCCCGACTCTCCACGGCGTCGGCCACAGCCAATAGTGTTGCAGCATTTGCAGAGTCGGAGAGCTCCGAAAGCTTTTCGGCCGCCAGGCGCGAATTCACAAAATCATATACATGTTCTGTAGTGTGATTATCTTGATTCATAGTCAGAAACGTATAAAGGCGTCCACTCGGACGCGATAAACAATATAAATGAAAACACTCTTGGACTGACAACGGTTCATTCGCCGTTGTCGTAGACGTACAGATAATCGGCATGAATCAGGGGCGAGCCGTTGCGCTTGCGTCCCAGAGCCCTTTCAGCGGCAGCAGCTCCAATGGCTGCGCGTCCGCAGGCTATGACCCGCCCATCTTCCGTCACCACCGTAATGATGTCTCCGGCCTCGAATGCGCCCTCCACATCCGTCACGCCCACAGGCAGGAGGCTCGCACCTCCGCGCAGCAGTGCTTCCGCGGCTCCCTGATTCACGGTGACGGAACCCTTGGCGAAACTTTCGCCATGAGCTATCCAACGCTTGAGGCTCGAGGCCTCGCGCGGCGCCGGCTCGAACAGCGTGCAGGGCGCATCGCCGGGCGTGAGTCCGAGCAGATCGGTGAGGATATGGTCGCGTGTGCCGTTTGCTATTACCACGGCGATGCCTTCATCGGCCACGCGTCCGGCAATACGATATTTTGTAGCCATGCCACCCCGTCCGAGCGACGAACGACGGTCGCTGATCCCTCCGGCCGCATCTTCTCCACGGCCCACGCGCCTGATAAGACGCGCCTCCGGCAGAGCGGGATCACAGGTGTAGAGACCATCGATATTGCTAAGGATGATGAGTGCATCGGCATCCATCATCGAGGCTATGAGGCCCGACAGTTCGTCGTTGTCCGTGAACATAAGTTCGGTCACGGACACGGTGTCGTTCTCATTGACCACAGGTATTATGCGCGCACCGAGCATAACGCCCATGCAGTGCTTCTGATTCAGATAGTGGCGCCGGGTGGCCAGATTTTCTTTCGTAGCCAGAATCTGGCCGCATATTATCGAATGATCGCGGAAAAATTCGTAGTATCTGTTGATGAGCCTGGCCTGTCCCACGGCACTGAAAAGCTGGCGCGCGGACACCTGATCCAGATCGGCCGGCGCAAGGCCACGCCGTCTGAATTCGCCGCGACCGCTTGCCACGGCTCCCGAGGAAACAAGCACGATTTCCAGGCCTGCGGAATGGAGAGCCGCAAGCTGATCGACAATCGCACTCATGCGCGTGACGTCCAGCGAGCCGTCAGGCCTTGTCAGCACATTGCTTCCAACTTTCACCACCACGCGTTCGGGACGCTTCTCGAATATGCCGCCTCCTGTATTGCTCATAACAGTCTTAATTTATATTTTTCAATAACTTCCGCCACTTCGGGCTGTGTCTCCATCCAATGGCTCAGCACCTGACTGTCCGTCCACATTTGCGGAGACTCCTCGCCGCCGTTTACAATCAGGTTGAGCGACACGGATGAATTGGCGAGCACGGTCTGCAGATACTCCAGAATTTCGGGCATTCCCTCGCGGATAGCCTGGGCAGCGAGCTCGCCGTCTACGGTCACATCCCATTTCTCGTCAGCTCCCCGCTCAAGTTTTGCTGTAGACATCGCACTTGTAAGGATGCGGGCGGAAGCATGCGCTTCGATGAATCTGCTCCATGCATCGCGGAATGCCGCATCGCTGTATCGTGCCGCCATTACCTGCGCTTCTGCGGCAGCCGCCGGGGCATTGTCGCGTGTCTGCGTGGATCCGACGCTATTTGCAGGCCCGTAATTCGCTTGCGGCTCGGCCGCCGGGGTTTCTATCTGCACGGCGGTGGTGCGCGGCCTGTGGCGCACGGGAGGCGGCAAATTCACCGGTTCGCGCGGAGCGGTGCTCACAGCGGGCGCCGGGCGCTGTGGCGGCCCGGCGGGTGTTATCGCCGCATTGGTTTTGGGTGCGGACGCCTCCGGAGCCCCGAGGCCGAGGGGGTCGGCATCAGGCGCGGGCAGAGGCTTCAGATGCCCCCCGACGTGTCCGCTACGCTTGGTCGAGGGGCTCAATCGTTGGCACAGTTTGATCAGTGTCAATTCGATGAGCAATTGCTTGTTCGAGGCTGTGCGATAATTGAAATCGGCATCGTTGCACAGGTCCATAGCCCGATATAGAAAATCGGGCTTGAGCTCACGGGCACGTTCAGCCATTGCTTTCTTTACTTCGTCGGCTGCGTCAAGGAGCACGATGGTCGAAGGATCCGAGGCCACCATCAGGTCGCGCAGATACTGCGCCAGCCCGTTTATGAAGAAAAGTGAATCGAAGCCCTTGTCGCGCACTTCCTTGTAGATCAGCAGCACACCTGACACGTCCTGCTTACGGAAGGCATCCACGAGCCGCTCGTAGTAGCTGTTGTCCAGCACATTCAGATTGGCGATAGTCGAAGCATAGGTGATGTTGCCACGGCTTGAGGCCAGCACCTGGTCGAAAATCGACAGAGCGTCGCGCATGGCGCCGTCGGCCTTGCGTGCAATGATATTGAGCGCGGCAGGCTCCGCAGTCGCACCCTCCTTCTCGGCCACCATACCAAGATGTTTCACCATATCCGAGATGGTGATACGGCTGAAGTCATAGATCTGACAGCGGGATAGAATCGTGGGAATGATCTTGTGCTTCTCGGTCGTTGCAAGAATGAAAATAGCATGCGCCGGCGGCTCTTCGAGGGTCTTGAGGAAGGCGTTGAACGCAGCCGACGAGAGCATGTGCACCTCGTCGATGATGAACACGCGGTAGCGCCCCTGCGTGGGAGGCACCATCACCTGGTCGATGAGCGTACGAATATCGTCCACGCCGTTGTTGGAGGCCGCATCAAGCTCGATGATATTGAGCGAACGGTTCTCGTTGAACTGGCGGCACGAATCGCACTCGTTGCAAGCCTCGCCATCCGGAGTCGGGTGCTCACAGTTGATTGTTTTGGCGAAGATACGGGCACACGAGGTTTTGCCCACGCCACGTGATCCGCAGAAAAGATATGCATGCGCCAGCTTGTTGGTCGCAATAGCATTCTTCAGCGTTTCCGTCAGCGCCTGCTGACCCACGACCGTAGCAAAAGTCGATGGCCTGTACTTTCGCGCAGATACTATATATTGTTCCATAAAAATCCAAGAGAAGGAAAGCGTCCGGTGAGATGCTTGCCCTCACGCGCAAAGATACAAAATACTCTCAACTTCTGCAAACTTAAACCAATGCCCCAATCCCTGTGAGAAGGCCAATTTTACGCCCTCCCGTTCGGATAAATTGTGAATTTGCAAACCTCAGAGACTTAACATTTACATAAACCACTATTAATTAGTAGTTTATAGAAATTTGGGGGTTTGTTGAGAAAATCTGAAACAGCTATTCGCGGAGCCTTGAATCGATGATAATAGTCACCGGACCGTCATTTGTGAATGAAATCTGCATGTCCGCACCGAACACTCCTCTTGCGCACGGAGCAGGGAGTGCCCGATCCAGTAGCTCGCAAAAATACTCATATATCGGCCGGGCCTCTCCGGGTCCGGCGGCACGGATATAACTTGGACGCCGCCCCTTTTTCGTCGAAGCAGTGAGCGTAAACTGGCTCACGGCCATAATCTCGCCTCCAACATCAAGCACCGATCGATTCATCACTCCCGCCTCATCGGCGAAAATGCGCAAGCCGAGAGCTTTCTCTGCCAACCAGTCAGCATCCGCACGTGTATCACCCGTCTCCACACCCACGAGAATCATAAGTCCGGCGGACGCACTGCTGTAAACCTCACCGTCTATGCTCAAGGTCGAACCGAGCGAACGTTGTATCACAAGTCTCATTCCATATCTCCTTCCGTGTCTTCATTGGCGTGCAGGGCGTTGTAAATAATCGAAGCCTTAGCCGGGCCGACAATTTCCGCCAGCTCTTCCGTGTCCGCTTCCGACACCCGTTTAAAACTTTTGAAATGCGTCAGCAATGCCTGCGACGTCTTTGCCCCTATACCGTCGATTTCCTCCAGCTTTGACGTGATCTGGCCCTTGCTGCGTCGGTTGCGGTGGTGCGTGATGCCGAAACGGTGTGCCTCGTCTCGCAGATGCTGCACCACCTTGAGCGTTTCCGAATTCTTGTCGATGTAAAGCGGGATGGAATCACCGGGGAAATAAATCTCCTCAAGGCGTTTGGCTATGCCCACAACGGCGATCGTACCTCGCAGTCCCATTTCCTCAAGGGCTTCGACGGCCGAAGAGAGCTGCCCCTTGCCACCGTCCACGACAATCAGCTGTGGCAGAGGCTCGCCCTCAGTCATCAGTCGTGAATATCTGCGCGTCAGCACCTCCTTCATAGAGGCGAAGTCATTGGCGCCAACCACGGTTTTGATATTGAAATGCCTGTAGTCCTTCTTCGAAGGCTTGCCATCCTTGAACACCACGCAGGATGCCACCGGATTGGTGCCCTGAATATTCGAGTTATCGAAACACTCGATGTGACGAGGCAGTTCCGAAAGGCGGAAATCAGCTTTCATGCGTTCCAGAAGGCGCTCCGTACGTTCTTCAGGATTATGCTTGGCCATGTGCTTGAGATCGTCCAGACGGGCCTGGCGCGCATTGCGCTGCGACACATCGAGCAACTTGGCCTTATCGCCTCGCCGCGGGATAGTGAAACTCACCTCCGGCATCTCCACCTCCGGCGCGGAAGCAACTATGACTTCATCAAACTTCACGTCGAGCGACGTCTTGATTTCGTCGAGAGCATAGGCCAGCAATTCAGGCGCAGTCTCGTCGAGACGACGCCGGTAGCGAAGTGTCACGCTGCGTACAACTGCACCACGCCGAACGTGCATGTAGTTGATATACACGTCCTGCGAGCCGTCATCGTCTATTCCGAAGACATCGACATCATTCACCGTCTGGCTCACGATCACACTCTTCGACGAATAATTTTCCAGCAGTCGGTAGCTCTCCTTGAGCTCCTGTGCCTCCTCGAAGCGCAGCTCCGAGGCCAGACGGCCCATTTCCTCGCGCAGATAGGCCATCAGTTCCTGCGTCTCGCCCCGCAAAATCTGCTTCACACGATCGATATAACGGCCATATTCCTCCGGAGAAATCTCGCCGGTGCAACAGCCCTTACATCGCTTGATGTGGTACTGCAAGCACAAGCGTCCCTTTTCCTTAGCCAGATATTCAGGAGTAATCGGCAGACGGCAAGTGCGGATAGGATAGAGATCGGATATGAGGTCAAGCACCGTACGGGCCACACCCGTATTCGTATACGGCCCGAAGTATTTCGACCCGTCCTTGATGTGCTGGCGCGTAAGGAATACCCGTGGATACAGCTCATTCGTCACCACTATCCATGGATAGGATTTATCGTCCTTCAGAAGCACATTGTAGCGCGGCTGATATTCCTTAATCATGGAGTTTTCCAGATTCAAGGCATCCTGCTCGGTAGGAACTACGATATACTTCATGTCGGCAATCGCGCGCACAAGCAGATTGGTGCGCAGCGAGTCGTGCGTACGGTTGAAGTAGCTCGAAACTCTTCTCTTGAGGTTCTTGGCCTTGCCTACATAAATCACCGTACCCTCGGCGTCGAAGTACATATAGACGCCGGGGGTATCGGGAAGGAAGGAGATTTTCTCCTCTAAGGCTTCGGATTTCTTGTGTTTAGCCACGCCGGAGAATCCGCATCAGTATTTGATGAGCGAAGTCACTTCGCAGTCAGCGGGCAGTGCCGCGCGTCCGTTAAGAGCGGTAAGTTCGATGATGAAGTTGATGTAGATTTTCTTGGGATTCATGCTCTTCACCAAGGCATAGGCTGCAGCCATCGTACCTCCGGTTGCAAGCACGTCGTCGTGAAGCACTACGACATCGTCAGGACCGATAGCGTCGCGATGCATTTCGATCGTGTCCGTCCCATATTCCTTCGCGTATTCCATGCGGACTGTGTCGGCCGGAAGCTTGCCTGGCTTGCGTGCTGGAACAAAACCTGCGCCAAGTTCAAAAGCAAGTATCGAACCGCCAATGAAGCCTCGGCTCTCTATGCCCACGACTTTGGTCACACCCTTGTCACGATAGATCTGTGAAAGGTCCCAGCCGATGATGTGGAGTGCACGAGGATCCTTGAATGCGGTGGTCAGATCCTTGAAAAGGATGCCCTTCGAAGGGAAATCCTCGACGTCGCGAATTTTTGATTTGATGTATTCCATAGGAGTTGCCATATATTGTAATTTATTGATTTCTGTAATAGTTAAGCCTTAATTGTTTCACGTGGAACAAGAGAGTTATCGTCCCATCAGTACAAGAAGTATATTCACGTCGCTGGGCGAAATACCGGGGATGCGCGACGCCTGCCCGATGGTTCGCGGGCGAATGCGGCTTAATTTCTGGCGCCCCTCCGTGCTTATGTTATGCAGCTTCTCGAAGTCCGTATTCTCAGGGATAACAACATCCTCAAGCCTGCGCAGCTTATCGGCTATGAGTTGCTCGCGGGCAATGTAACCCTCGTACTTTATGAGAATCTCCGCGGCTTCCACAATCTCCTCCCTACGATCTGCGGGTAGCTTTTCAATGTATTCCATCAGCGCGGGAACACAGGAAGCAAGCGTCTGCACCGTGAGCTGCGGACGCTGAATCAGCGAGGCAAGTTTCACGCCTTGCTGCAATAACGAAGAGGAAACAACCTCGAGAAGCGGATTCACCTGCGCGGGCGAAACGGTAAGCGTCCTTGCCATTTCTATAAGACCATCACGAAGACGGCGCTTTTCGAGCATCAGTTCGTATCGCTCGTCCGTAGCGAGCCCTATTTCATGACCCCGAGGGGTGAGACGCATATCAGCGTCGTCCTGACGGAGAAGAATTCTATACTCCGCCCTGGAGGTGAACATACGGTAAGGCTCATCAACGCCCTTGGTAACGAGGTCATCTATGAGCACGCCAATGTAGGCCTCGTCGCGGCCAAGCGTGAATTCGGGCTTCCCATGCACCTTGGCCGCAGCGTTCACTCCGGCAACCAATCCCTGCCCGGCAGCCTCCTCATATCCTGTCGTGCCGTTGATTTGACCGGCGAAATAAAGATTCTCCACAAGCTTTGTCTCCAGCGTATGGTGCAACTGGGTAGGATCGAAAAAATCGTACTCTATGGCATATCCTGCACGCAGAAGCTGAACATCCCGCAGAGCCGGTATCGTGGAAATAGCCTCGATCTGAATGTTCATCGGCATGGACGACGAGAAGCCGTTCACGTAGTATTCATGAGTCTCCGCGCCCTCCGGCTCCAGGAAGAGCTGATGTTCCGTCTTATCGGCGAACGTCACAATCTTCGTTTCGATCGAAGGGCAGTAACGCGGACCGATGCTTTGAATCTGTCCGTTGTAAAGCGGAGAATCAGGCAAACCGCGACGAAGAATATCGCAAGTCTCGGAATTGGTGTACACTATATGACATGCACGCTGAGGTAGCGAGCGACGAACATATGGGAGATACGAAAAATGATGGAAATCATTCTCGCCCTCCTGCGCCACAGTCTTCGAAAAATCAATAGTCCGCCCGTCAAGACGCATAGGTGTGCCGGTCTTCATTCTGTCGGACCGGAAGCCGAGCTCGCGCAATTGCTCCGTGAGTCCGTGAGCCGCCGGCTCAGAGATTCGGCCGCCCTCGAACTGCTGACGACCGATGTGCATAAGACCGTTCAGAAAAGTGCCGTTAGTCAGCACAACAGCTCGCCCTCTGAATTCTGCACCCTCATGAGTGTGCACGCCGGCTATCCGACCATCGGAGTCAAATATCAGACGGTCAACATTCCCCTGCCACATCGACAGACCTTCCGTATTCTCAAGCACTTCGCGCCAGAGAGCCGAAAAACGCATACGGTCGCTTTGAGCGCGAGGACTCCACATAGCCGGTCCCTTCGAGCGGTTAAGCATACGGAACTGAATGGCCGTACGGTCCGTGACAATTCCCGTCATACCGCCCAGTGCATCAATTTCGCGCACTATTTGTCCCTTCGCAATTCCCCCTATAGCCGGATTGCAGCTCATCTGTGCAATCTTGTTGAGGTCCATGGTCACAAGCATAGTCCGCGCGCCAAGGCGTGCGGCAGCGTGCGCAGCTTCGCAGCCCGCATGACCGGCACCTACAACAATCACATCAAATTCAAAATTCATATATCTCTAATTATTAGATATTTACAATTTACCACCCGCATCATACAGCGCCAGGGCCGCATCTTCAGCAGCCTCCATGATTTCGCGTTCGCCGGGCCCCTTGTCGTTAATGCCGCAATAGTGCAGCACACCGTGGATGATCACACGCAGCAACTCCCGCTCGTAAGGAACACCGAGCTCCTCGGCATTGCTGCGAACAGTATCGAGCGAAATGAACATATCCCCGCGGATAACCCTGCCACAACTATCGTCAAAGCTGATGATGTCCGTATAATAGTCGTGCGACAAAAAACGTCGGTTCACCTCCAGAATTTTCTCTTCATCGCAGAATATATACGCCAACTCACCCACCACACGGTCGTGCGATGCGGCCACCCGCGCAATCCAATCTTTAAGACGGGCATAATCAAGGCTCGGAAGTTCCACCCCCGAGCACGTCCATTCGATTACGGATTTCATCTTAGAAATGCTTGTGCACAAAAATAACTATTTTTTCCCAAAACTTACCGCCAACGGACAAAAAAAATTATCAGCACCGCGGAAGCAAAGGGAAAAACAGCCTCTACCGATTTTATTCACAGCCCATTAGTCGGATTTTAAGGCCGCGAGAATAGAGAATTTCAATTTTTTCGACTCGTTGCTCGCAAATTCGAGGAAAAATTGGTACTTTTGTACTCCCCTACCCCACTTCACGCCATGACCAGCATCACAGCCACCGTAATCACATACAACGAGCAGCGCAACATCGAGCGTTGTCTCAACTCCCTGCTTGGTGTGGCCGATGAAATTGTAGTCGTCGATTCCAATTCCACCGACGCCACAGTCGAGATCTGCGAACGCTACGGATGCCGCGTGGTACGCCGCCCCTTCTCGGGCTTCGGCTCGCAACGCCAGTATGCCACCGGTCTCACTTCCCACAGATATATCCTGTCCATTGATGCCGACGAAGTTCTGTCCGAGGAACTCCGAGAAGCAATCATGGAACTCAAACGCAGCGGCAACCTGTCGCGTCACCGCATGTACGCGCTACGCATGGTGAGCTATGTATGCGGACGCCCCGTATATCATAGCGGCTTCGGCCCCCACCCCGAAGTGCGCCTGTTCGACAAGCGATACGCCACTTGGGATCTGCGCGACGTAGGCGAGCGCGTGAACCACAGCGACTCCGTGGTGCCGGCACCCCTGCCCGGATGTATACACCACTATCGCTGCGATAATCTCGAAGAACTGCGAGGTAAGGAACTGCGCCACGCCGCAATACGCGCACGCGTTCTGGCCGCACGCAACAACAGCATAGGCCTCTTCACTCCGCAACTGAAAGCCATGAGCGCATTCATAGCCTGCCATCTGCGCGAGGGCGCCGTGCTCGACGGTCGTGTAGGCCACAGCATCGCGCGAGTGCGATACTCCGCCACACTCGCCGCATACTCCGATGCCCGGCGCATCATCAGCAAAGAATGAATCTCATTCAGATAATATCCGACACAGCCCCGAGCGGAGCCCTGCGCTACGCTCTCGACCTCGGACACGCACTCGAGCAACGAGGCCACAGCGTGGCTACGATCCTGCGTAAAGGACACCCCGAGCTCGAGCCCCCCTTCCGCCGTGCTGCGCTCGCCGTAGGATACCTGCCCCTGCGAGGTGCCCTCGACTTCATCTCTCCTACTATTCTTAGCCGCATACTCGATCGCGTGGAGCAGCCTGTCGTGATTCATACCCACTCTCTGAGCGACGCCCTTACAGCTCTGCGCGCCCGCAATCTCATGAAATCCGACGGCTCCGGCGTGAAGATCGTCCACTCCGTGCGCAGCGCCGTGCCGCCCAAGACAAGCCGCGTGGAGCGCAATACACTCCGACGCCTCGACGACATAATCTTTCCGAGCGAAGCATCGCGCCGCGCCTATCTTTCGGTGCTCCCCGACGATCTGCTGAAAGGCGTTCGGATCCACACCTTGCCCCCATGTTCCGACGTACCTGCGTGCACCGCTCGTCCCGAACGCGCCAATGATGCCGTCACGAACTTCGTATATGTCGGCAGCCTCGTTCCCGAGAAAGGCTTTGACCTGCTTGTCGAGGCCATCGGAATTGTAGAAGCGCGGCGTCCCGGACGCGCACGCTACACAATTCTCGGCAGTGGCAATTCGCGTGCGGTCATGCCCGCAGTGCGCCGCTCGCGCGCCTTGGGAGTCGACCACAAGATTGAATGGAAAGGACATGTGGACGATATATACCCCTACCTGTGCGAAGCCGATGCCGGAATAGTCCCCTCTCGGGCGCCTGAGGCCTCCGCACTCACGCCTGTCGAATTCATGAGTCAGGGACTTCCCGTCATAGCCACCCGCGAAGGCGGAGCTCTCGAATCCTTTGTCCGTCATGGCGAGGACGGCCTGCTCGTAAGCCCCGACAGCGCCGCAGAGCTCGCCGATGCCATGCTGAAGATAATCGACTCTCCATCCCTCGGGCGCGAAATGGGCGATGCAGGACGGCGACGCGTATCAGCCCAAGCCTCCTACCCCGCATTCGTGGATGCCATCCTCGAAATCTACGGCGCACCCCGACAGAATCCCTGAAAAAAATACTACTCCCTCCCCTACCCCGGTTCCAATCATGAAAATCTTTTGCCGAAACCTTGAGAGATACATCAGCGTCGAAGGCGGTACAAGCCTCCGCCGTCTCGCCGCCGAACTCCGCGACGAACTGCCCTTCGAGCCCATATGCGCCCGTGTTAACAACAAGACCGAGAGCCTGGAATATGAGCTCTACCAGCCCCGCATGGTGGAGTTTCTCGACATCACAAGTCCCTCCGGCTCGAGAGTCTATCTCCGTTCGCTGTGCATGATTCTCTATCGGGCTCTCTGGGAGGTATCGGCATCCAGCTCCCTGCGCATCGAGCACTCGATCTCGCACGGACACTACTGCCGCATCTCCGGTCTCGAGCCCACTGAGCGCAACGCCGCCCGCATCCGCGAAGCGATGAAGGAAATCATACGCGCCGACATCCCCTTCGAACGTCAGGAAAAACTGACCGCCGACGTCCTGCCCATATTCGAACGCCAGGGTCTCGACGCTAAAGTGGCCCTCCTGCGCAGCACACGCACGCTCTACACAACCTTCTACACCCTCGATGGCGTCAGCGACAGCTATTACGGCACTCTGGCCACGCATACGGGCATCATCCGGGGCTTCGACTTCATCCCCTATCGCGAAGGCTTCCTCCTGCTAAGCTTCGACCCCACCGACCCCTCGCGTGCTGCCACGCCCATCCCTCAGGACAAAATGTATGAAGCCTTCACCGATTATCTGCGCTTCAATCGCATCACAGGTGTGGAGACCGTTGGAGGCCTGAACAAGGTGGTGCTCGAAGGGCGCACGGCCGATATCATAAATGTGGCGGAGGCCCTACACGAAAAGTCGCTTTCACACATTGCCGATGATATCGCGGCCCGCTACGCAGCCGGCGGCGCACGCATCGTGCTCATCTCCGGTCCCTCCTCCTCGGGAAAGACCACCAGCACCAAGCGTCTGGCCATTCAGCTCATGACCCGACTGCTGAAGCCTAAGATGATCTCGCTGGACGATTACTTCGTGGACCGCCACCGCACTCCGCGCGACAGCGACGGCGATTACGACTACGAAAGCCTCTACGCACTCGATCTCGAGCAATTCAACGCCGATCTCGAGCACGTACTGGCAGGCGAGGAAGTACCGCTCCCGACATATAATTTCGAAACCGGACAACGCGAATACCGTGGCAATACCATTCGCCTCGAAGAAGGCTCCATCCTGCTCATCGAAGGCATACACGGCCTCAATCCCGAGCTTACCGACCGCATCCCCGAGGCGATGAAATATCGCCTTTACGTATCGGCCCTTACCACACTCTCCATCGACTTCCACAACTGGGTGCCCACGACCGACACCCGACTTCTGCGCCGCATAGTGCGCGATGCCAAATATCGAGGGCTCTCGGCCGAGGATACTATACGTCGCTGGCCCAGCGTCCGCCGTGGCGAGGAAAAATGGATTTTTCCCTATCAGGAAAATGCCGACGCCATGTTCAACTCCTCGCTCATCTTCGAACTCGCCATCATCAAGGACTATGCCGACAGCCTCTTGCGCACCGTGCCCGAAGATGTTCCCGAATATGCCGAGGCCTACCGCCTGCGCAAGTTCCTGAGCTACTTCCTTCCCGTCTCCCCGCAGTGCGTGCCCTCCACAAGCATCCTGCGCGAATTCCTCGGAGGCAGTTCCTTCAAATACTGATCTCTATTCTCTCCCCTTGCTCCGATGAAAAAAACACTCCTTACGCTACTCCTCCTTGCCACTTACGCCTTTGCTTCGGCCGAGGTGAATCCGCTACTCGAAAAAGCGCGACGCGCGTACGCCAACCGCGAATGGGCCAGCGCAACGGCCCTATACGGCGTCTACTGCGACCGCGAGCCCGGGATGCCCGAAGCATACGCACGCCGTGTAGTAGCATCCGAACTCATTCGCGACACCATTTCTTCCGTCGATGCCATTCAGGAGGCCCTCAACGCCGAAATCCCGCCGGCCGACCTCTTCTCGCTGCTTAGCACCGAAGCTTTCGCTGCAGGTGAGCCCGGGGTTGTGCCCGACGTGCTGGAACGTACACGCAGACGCCTCCCCTGGATGGGGCGCCCAATCGACACGGCGCTGCTGCGTTACTACTCCTTCCGCAATAACGCGCCTGCCACCGAACGCTACGCCCGCACACTCCTGGCCGGCCTCCCCGATGATCCGGAATACCTCACCATGCTCGCTTCAAGCTGCATGGCACAGGGCAAGGAGCAGGAAGCACTCGAAACCTACGGACGCATACTCGAAAAGAATCCCGATCACTTCGACACGCTCGTCCTCCTCGGCACATACTGGCTCGAGGAAGGCAACAAGGACAAAGCCCGTGAATACCTTACGCGTGCCGGGAAAGTGAAATCCACTCCCGCACTCCGCAAAATGCTATCCGGCCTGTCCAGATAGGAGCCTCACCGATGACTGCGTTGCCCTCTTCCCGTATCCGCAGACTGGTGCGTATCACAGCACTGGCCCTGGCCTGCCTTATCCTGCAGCAAAGTCTCTCTTCATGCCGGCAGGAAAAATCCGTTTTCCCCGAAGATACGGAAGCAATGCTGCGCCGTATAGACTCGACCATCGAACGCAGAGCAGAATTCGAGCGCGAACGCAACGAACGCATCACCGAAGCATACTACGGCACCACCGCGGCCGGAGACGACTCCGCGCTCTACGACAACCTCGGAAAGCTCTACTATGCCTACGCAGGCTATCGCCTCGACTCGGCTCTGAACGTGGCGCAAAGACGCCTGGAGACAGCACGTCGCACCGGAGTGGAACAGAACATCACCGAAGCTACTATAACCCTCGCACAAAGCCTCATGAGCAGCGGCGAATACCTCCGGTCCATCGCTGTGCTCGACACTCTCCCAGTAGCGTCTTATGGCCCGCAGATGCGCGAAAAAATATACTCCACATATTTCGGCGCATGCGATGCCATGGCGCAGGCCTCGCCCATTGCTTCCGAACGCGCCGAGGCCCGCTTAAGGGCGCAAGCATTCCGCGATTCCGTCATCGCTCTGATGGAACCGAACACGATAGGGCACACCTACCTCACGGCCTCCCGCATGAAAGACAGAGGCATGACTCCACAGGCAATCGAGCTTCTCGAGCAAGCACATCAGCGTCCCGACGTGCGCGATAATGCTGCCTTTCAGTATGGTCTCGGCCTGATGTATCTCGACAGCAACCGCGACAGCGATGCCGTACGGGCAATAGCACAGGCGTCTATCCTCGACCTTCAGGACGGGAAAAAAGAATACATCTCGCTGATACGTCTGGCCCGCGTCCTATACGATAAGGGCGAGATCCTGCGTGCCTTCAACTACATAAAGTGCGCCTTCGAAGACGCTTCTTTCTCCCACACGGCCATACGCACCAACGAAATAATGGAGTTCATGCCCATCATCGATGGCGCATATCGCGCCTATGAGAGCAGCGAGCGACAGCGCGTGCAGCGCAATTCCGCCATTGCCGCTGCCTTCGGGTTGCTTATGGCCGTGGCTATGGCTGTGCTGTGGTCGCAACTGCGCCGGATATCGAAAATAAAGCGTCTGCTGGCCAAATCCAACAGCGAACTTTCCCTGCGCAACAAACTCCTCGCACGTGCCGACAACGCAAAAGTAAGCCACATCGAAGGCCTCCTGGAGCTGCACGCATCCAGCATAGCAAATAACAAGAACTACCGTCGCGAACTCCTGCGCATGATGGCTGCCGGACAATACACACGCGTACAGGACCGGCTCAAGAGCGACAACGTCGACAACACGGACACGAAACTTTTCTACGAACTTTTCGACGCCACATTCCTGTCCATGTTCCCCGACTTCATCGGCGAGATCAATGCCTACATGCGCGAGCCCTTTGCCATGCTCCATCCCGTATCGCTCACACCGGAACAACGCATAATGGCCCTGATGAAATTCGGACACTCGTCCACGGCCGACATCTCGGCGATGCTTCAGTACAGCCAGCAGACGGTCTATAACTATCGCTCGTCGATACGCTCGATGCTGGCCTGCTCACTGGATGATTTCGAACGTAAAATCCGCATCGGCACCGACAAAAACGTCTGACACACCCATCATCCACACCTACTGAAGGCCTGTTTGAGGATACACAATATTTCTATATTTCAGACGTTTATATTCTGTAAGGTTTACTTGGAGTCTTAATCGGCGCATCTATCTTTCTTACACGTGCCTAACTTTGCAGTACAATCTTAAAAACACCGCAAAGCGCCATGAAAAAAAGCTACACACTACGCATGTTTGCCGCAGCAGCCCTGTCATTCTTTGCTGCCGCAACAGCCTCGGCTCAGGGCATCGTGTCGACCGAAGCTCCGCTTCCGGCCATCTACATCACTACCGATGATCCTAACCCCGAAATCAATCGCGAAGAATATATCGGAGCCAAATACTACCTTAAGGCCAACGGCACGGAAGGCGTCGAAGACATAGCCTCCGAAGAAGCTCCCCTGCCCCTGCAACTGCGCGGACGTGGCAACTGGACCTGGGTAGGCTACGACAAAAAACCTTATCGCCTCCTTCTGGATGCACCCGCGCCAATGGCAGGTCTCAAAAGCAGCGACTACTTCGGCCTCCACGCTCACGCCGACGACAATCTCGGATTCATGCGCAACACTCTGGGCTTCGAACTCGCCCGACGCCTGGGCATTGACTGGACTCCTTCACACTCGCCCGTCGAACTATATCTCAACGGCGAATACCGAGGCCTTTACTTCTGCACGGAGCTCGTGCGCGTGGATCCGGACCGCGTGGACGTATACAAGCAAGCCGACAACGACAACAGTGACCTCACGGGCGGCTGGCTCGTCGAAATCGACAACTATAACGACGACCCGCACATCACCTTCAAAAGCGGAAGCGGCAACAACGTCACCATATCTCACAAAACCCCTCTTAGCCTCTCGGACGAGCAGGCTGCATGGCTCAAAAATCAGATGGAGACTATCGACCGCGGCGTTTATGCAGCCGACAAGAGCGTTGCTGAATGGGCTGATCTCGTTGACCTCGACCGTCTTGCAAGATTCTATATCGTCCACGAACTCATGGACAATTACGAGGCATTCCACGGCAGCTGTTTCCTGCATCGCGACCGTGGCGAAGACCGGAAATGGATGTTCGGACCCGTCTGGGACTTCGGAAGCAGCTTCTTCCGCGGCAGCGGAAAATTCATCTGGCAGGATGCCGGCTACTCGCTCGTCTGGATCGAGGAAATGTATAAATTCCCCGACTTCCTCAATAAGGTGAAAGAAGTATGGTCCGACTTCTGCGACAACGGTTACGACGGCCTCGACGAATTCATAGCCTCACAGGCCGAACGCATCAAGGCAGGCGCGGCACGCGACTTCGAGCGCTGGCCCGAATATGGCAATGCCGACATGGACGCATGTGTCAGAAAAATGACATACATGCTTGGCAATAAAACGCGCTGGCTCGGACAGCAGTGGGGTAAAATTCCCGCTTCCGCACCCGAAAATGTTGAACTCTTCCTGCGTGGAACCTTCAACAACTGGGGAACCGATCAGATGCTCATGCCCCAGGACGACGGCACCTATACGCTTGAAATTCCGTCCCTGATGGATCAGGTCAAGATCGCATCCGCCGACTGGTCCACGGCCGTTTTCGGCGGCAACGGCGTGACCTTGCTCAAGGCCGGTGTGCCTTATCAGATGGTGTCCGGCAGCGGTGGTCACAACATTAGCGTCTATGGCGAAATCACTGACGCAAAGCTTACTTTCGACCCCGTTGAACAGACTCTTCTGGTCGAAGGCACACAACACGAGCCCGTCGTGGAGGAAGTGCACGTCTATTTCCGCGGCGATATGAACTCCTGGAAGACAGACATGGAATTCGCCAAGCGCGACGACGGCATCTACGCTCTGGACATCGACAACCTGACCGGCAAATTCAAGATTGCCGATGCCAAGTTTCTCGACATCAATCTCGGCGGCGACAATGTCACTCCCGTCGAACCCGGCGTGCCCTATAAACTCCTCAAAAGCGGCAAAAACATCAGCCTCTCACGCGATGTTGCACGTGCCCGCATGGAAGTAGATCTCGACGGAAAGACCCTGCTCCTGACCGATCTCGACACCTCCGGCATCGAAGAAGTATCTGCCGACCGCACACCCGTGCGCATATTCACACTCCAGGGCTTCGAACTCCCCGCCGGCACAGCCCCCGCACCCGGCATATATATCGTTCTCGACAAATCCGGAAAAGCATCCAAACACTTTATCCGCTGAATAATACGACTATAACGTAAACAGACATGAACTTCAGGAAACTTTGTTTCATTGCAATACTTGCATCCGGAGCCGCTGCAGCGGCTCCGGATGCAGCGGCCGCAGGACCATTGACGGAAATATCCACGGGCTACATTCCCGTATGCTCACCTGGTATTATCAGACACTACTACATCAAAAGTCCCGAACTCAACGCCAACTTCACGGTGGATGTATGGTTGCCCGACTGCTATGAAAGCCGTGGCGAGGAGCGCCATCCTGTCGTATATATGCACGACGGACAGAACCTCTTCGACCCCGCTACATCATTCGCCGGCGTGGCCTGGGAAGTGGATCTCGCCCTGGGAAAGCTCATCGAAGGCGATTACATCCACGCACCCATAGTTGTCGGCATTCATAACAGAGGTGACCTCCGTCCCTCCGACTATATTCCCGAAAAAGCTGCCACACAATACATTGCCGAAAACGACCGCAATGCATCCGGAATGTGGTCGCTCGTAGGCAACAAGTTCTATGGCGACGAATACATGTCCTTTATTGCCAATACACTTAAGCCGGCAGTAGACGCAGCATTCCGTACGCTCGACGATGCAGCAAATACCTTCATAATGGGTTCAAGCATGGGCGGTCTGGCCTCGATCTACGCCCTCTGCGAATATCCCGATGTGTTCGGCGGCGCAGCCTGTCTGTCCACACATTGGATAGGCAATTTCGATTACGGCAACACCATCTTCCCCTCGGCCATGATAGCGTATCTGACCGATGCCCTCCCTGATGCAGCCACACATCGTCTGTATCTCGACCGAGGCACGGTCGACCTCGACTCATCCTATGACAAGTGGGAGGAAATCGTGCGCACACTCGTACGCTCCAAAGGCTATACGGAAGAAGCCGACAATCTCATGACCTATACCGACAACGGGGCCTCGCACAACGAAATCTACTGGGCTGCACGCGTCGATCGCCCACTCCACTTCATGCTCAAGTCCTCCGATAAACCCTACACGCCTTCCGACCCGGGAGAACAGACATTTCACGTAATATTTCAGGACAGCAGCAAGCCGTGGACGCGCGTTAATGCCTTCACTTGGGCCATGGGCGTGACACAGCTCGGAACATGGCCCGGAACGAAGATGCAGGAGATCGTTTATAACGGACAACAGGCCTGGGAGATAAGTTTCACCCATAAAATAGAACCCTCCAACATCATCTTCAACAACGGCTCTGCCCAGACTGCCGATCTCGACTTCAAAAACGAATACGTCTACGACTTCAAAGGCCCTCGTGAAGCCATATCATCAGGCATAGATCTGCCGCGAACTACAGAACAGACCCTGCTGCGTGTGGAAGGTCGCACGCTCATAGCGGAAACAGATGCGAGCCGTATCCTGCAGGTCCATACCGTCGACGGCCGTAGCTACAGCTTCGTCCTGTCACCGGGCCTGAACACCATCACAGGACTTGCCCCCGGACTCTACATATCCGAAGGCCGAAAATTCATCATCCGCTAACCTTCGGATAGAACGTTCCGCACTACCACAGCATTGTTGTGCACCTCGTCGTGCGATGAATATAGCAAAGTCACGCGGGCCTTGCCGCTGATTTCCGATTTCAGAGTAGCGAAGGCTGCGGAATCCTTGAGTTCCGCCGCATAGCGGCTCTCGAATTCAGGCCAGCGCGTCACGGGATCGACATGAAACCACTCGCGCAACTCCGTGGAAGGTGCGATATCCTTGTCCCACAAATCATAATGGAAAGTCTCGTGCGATAGTCCGCGAGGCCAAAGGCGGTCGATGTATACCCTGAATCCATCATCCGGACTCATAGGCTCATAAGCCCTTTTCAGTTGTATTACAGTACTCATAATCAATTATATTTGTAATTAAAACAGCTGTAAGTACAAATATGTTTCAATTCCCGAACGTAGAGACCTGCCTTCGGCACGTCGCCAACGCCATTTCGTTGACAGTGTACATTTTTCCGGTAATAGGCCCTGTGATCACGCCTCATCCGCCCAATGGAGCTTGTGGCGGAGAGTATCGGTGAAGGTGCGGCTGCGCAGCTGGGCCACAAGGGTGGGGAAGGGAGCACGCCGGAGCACTATTTCCTCGCCATTGGCCACAGGCACTGAGCGCCCGTCGATGGCCAGGCGTACGAACGGCGCCCTACCCCCGGGTAAAATGCGCAGGGGGCGACGACTGCCCACAACCAGCGGACGCATAGCCAGCGAATGGCACGCTATAGGCGAAATAACATGCACGTCGAGCTCCGGATCGACCAGCGGACCGCCCACACTCAGATTGTAGGCAGTGCTCCCCGTTGGAGTGCACACGATCAGTCCGTCGGCGCGATACTCCGCCAGAGACTCGTCCCCGATCCACGTTTCGGCCACGATCATCGAAGCCGATTCCTCCTTCATCACGGCCACCTCGTTCAGCGCATAGGGCCATAACCCCTTCTCACGCACCGCTTCACACTCCACCTCTATGAGGCTACGATGCTCGATACGGAATGTCTCCGAAGCCCTGCCAAGAACTTCAGGCAACAGAGGCAGATCCGCAATATCGAGAGCAGCCAGATAACCCAGATGACCCGTGTTAACGCCTATAATCGGAATCATCCGCGAGCCCACCCAAGCAGCCGTTCGCAGGAATGTCCCGTCGCCGCCGAGGCTCACGGCATAGTCCGCCACGGAATCTCCGAGCTCATCGACAACCCGACATGCAATACCGCTCATGAAAGCAGGCATTTCCTCGCGCAGATGCTTGAAAAGCTTGCGATGAATCGTAAGCTCGATGCCCCGGCGGCTGGCATCGCTTAGAAAAGCGCTCACTTCGGCAAGGCTGTCGTGCTGGCGCCGGCTCCCATAGATGGCTATCCTCATGTGTCTATATATCTTAGCAGCTCGTTAATTCTATTGCGCAGGGAGTCGTCGCGCGGATCATCGTCATCAGTCCCGCGGGTCATGAGAACGCTATAGCCATAGCGCTCGAGCGAACGGCTGATGGCTGCTGGCGAACGATGGTCCACACGCAGATCCACTATCAGTATATCATTGCCCTCGGCTCCCGAAAAATTTTCGCCGAGAGAGGTGATGTTCAGATTCAGAACATGCGCATCGCAGTCTTCGACAGCTGTCGAGATACGCGACGCACTGTAGTCCGTCCTTCGACACCCCACCAACAGCCGCGAGCTGTCGGGGTGCGCCGGATACAGCGCGCCGCCTTCCTCAAATTTTAGTTCACGGGGTGTCATTTCCTTTGTGTGTTTCGTTGTTTAAGTTGATTTATTTGCGTACTTTTGCAGTTGCAAATACAAATATACGACTTTTTTCCGTCTCCGACAACTAATTAATGACCAATCTTAGCGTAAACATCAATAAAATTGCTACTTTGCGCAACGCTCGCGGAGAAAACAACCCGTCCGTGAAGGATTGGGCGCTGGCAATCGAATCATTCGGCGCACGCGGCATCACCGTGCATCCCCGTCCCGACGAGCGACACATACGCCGCAGCGATGTCTTCGAGCTCCGGCCCCTGCTCCGCACTGAATTCAACATCGAAGGCTATCCCTCGCCCGAGTTCATGGATCTGGTGCTGAAGACACGCCCCACACAAGTCACGCTCGTGCCCGATGCCCCCGACGCGCTCACATCCAGCCATGGATGGAACGTCCTGGCCAATCTCGAATTCCTCACCGGCATCGTCGACACCCTCAAGGAAGCCGGCATACGCTCCTCCATTTTCGTTGATCCCGATCCCGAACAGATAGCTGCAGCCGCACGCACCGGAGCCGACCGCGTGGAGCTTTACACAAAGCCTTACGCCGACGAATACGATGCCGACCCCGAAGCCGCGATAGCACCCTTTGTCGAAGCTGCGAAAACAGCGCGGAAACATGGCCTCGGCATCAACGCCGGACACGACCTCAGTCTTAAAAATCTTCGCTTCTTCCACGAGCGCATACCCGGTCTGAACGAAGTCAGCATAGGCCACGCGCTTATCTGCGATGCCCTTGTCTACGGCATGCACGACACCGTGCGACGCTATCTCGACTGCCTCAAATAAAACATCCAATCCCCCACCCTATATTTCCTCCACCGAATTTAAAATGCTTCTCCTTCAGATTCCCGGCGCCGACACCCTCGCAGCTGTCGTCAACGATACCCTCGCCACAGAGATCCAGGCTCAACCCGAAATATTGCCTGCCGATACGATTCAGATTCTCGCTGAAGAGACGGCCGAAACGGTCCAACCCGTCGTGACCTCCCTAAGCCTCTGGGACCTCTGCCTGCAGGGTGGTTGGACCATGGTTCCCCTGGCCCTGCTCCTTCTCGTGTGCATCTACATATTCGTCGAGCGCTGCATCGTCCTCACACGCGCCGGACGCTCCGACAGCTCCTTCATGAAGCGCATTAAAGGATATATCCACGAAGGCGAACTCGAAAGCGCCCAGAACCTCTGCAAACAGACCGCCACACCGCAGGCACGACTCATCGCCAAAGGCATCTCACGCATCGGACGCCCAATGAACGACGTACTCGTTGCCATCGAAAACACAGGCAATCTCGAAGTATCAAACCTCTCGAAAGGCCTTCCCTGGCTTGCCACGACAGCTGCCGGAGCTCCCATGCTGGGCTTCCTCGGCACAGTAATAGGCATGGTGCAGGCCTTCTACGCCATAGCCCAGTCCGGCTCCTCGGCCACCATCGACTCCTTTGCCGGAGGCATCTACTCCGCACTCGTCACGACCGTAGCCGGTCTCATCGTAGGTGTCCTCGCGCTCTTTGCATACAACTTCCTGGTGGCCCGCGTGAATAAAATCATGAACCGCCTCGAAGCCGCCACCATGGAATTCATGGACCTCCTCAACGAGCCCGTAGCCTAATCCCCCGCCCCACCCCGCTATGGCACTCAAACGTCCCAACAACATGCTCTCGGAGTTCTCCATGGCTTCGATGACCGATGTCGTATTCCTGCTGCTCGTCTTCTTCATGGTCACATCGGCCTTCGTCTTTCCGACCGCCCTGGAAATAGACCTCCCCGAAAGCTCGCAGCAAACTCCCGTGAAGCCCTCAACGCGCGTATTCATCGATGCCGACGGACAATACTACATCAGCTTTGCCGACAGCGACCCCGTAGCCGTGCCCGACAATAATCTCCTCGGCGTACTCTCCAATGCCGCCGCGCACCCCGACTCCATCGGGGCAATCGCCGTCTACGCCGACTCCGAAGTGCCCTACGGCAAGGTGGTGGAAGTACTGAACATCGGTGCCGACAACGCCTATAAAATGGTCCTCGCCACTAAGCCCGCATCCCCCAAAAAGGCCGAATGAAGATGAACCGCGACCGCATATTCGCCCTCTGTGCCACTGTCTTCGCAGCCGCGATTGCAGTCGTCATTCTCCTGTTCACGGCCCTGCACTTCGATCGGAGCACGCTCCCCGTGCCGCCACGACCCACGACAGCCCTCATTCAGGAGCCCGAAGAATTTGCCGAACTATATACGCCCGAACCGGCCAACACACCGGCCGAAACCGCATCCCCGGCCATGAATCCCGTGCCCGAGAACAATCAGGCCACTCCCGCTCCGGCTACAGGCATAGACACACGCGACAACGGCCCCGCAGGCGAAGTACTCCCGCCGAAAACATCATCACGCCCCTCCGCCGTGAAGGCCACGCCCAAAGAAACAAAGACCAAGCCCGCCGGACCGGTCGAAGACACAAAGAAGCAGAAAGAAGAGGAAGAAGCCCGACGCAAAGCCAGCGCCGACCTGCGCAACGCCTTCGCAAACACAAAGGGTCAGAACAATACTAAAAACAACGGCCGGACACCCGGCAATGCAGGGCGCCCCACGGGCTCGGTCGACGCACAGCAGAACGGAACCGGCTCCGGACGTGTCAACGGCGGATGGCGCATGCCCTCGTATGCCAAAGTTCCGTCCACCGTCACAGGCACAATCGAACTCAAGGCCACGATAAACTCACAGGGAAAAGTCACAGCCGTTGAAGTCATAGGAGGGCAGGCTCCCGCAGCCACCAACGCAGCCCTTGCCGAAGCCTGCAAAGCCGAAATCAGACGTCGCACATTCACGCGCTCCGACTCCAACGCGCCCGAGAGCGCCACGGCCTACATCACCTATCGTTTCAACTGATCAGAACCGGCAGCTGAACGTAAAGCCTGCCTGTCCCGTAGGAAACACCATAGGCGCGAACGAGCTCTCCAGCTTAGGAGCCTTGCGCCCAAGATGCAAGCGCCGGGCCTCATTGCCTGCGAACAATCCCACAACCTCATTGACCGGATCCACCAGGAAGGCTACTATATTGCCCACCACCTTCGAACCGAACAGACGGTAGTCGTGGCTCACGATTTCACGCTTCAGCAAATAGAAGCACTCGCCGAATACACTGCCCAGCAGAGGCGTGATGAATATATCCTGAATCGACGGACGCTCCATCGTCGCCTCGATGCCGAATTCCCAACCTATCGTGGAGATGCAGGCCGAATAGAGCAGGCTCTGGAAATAGTTGAAGCCGTTCGAGCGCGCTGCCATGAAATAGACCGCGCCGGCGTAAGGGTGCAATATGTAATTGAACACAGGATTGTCGCAGTCCGGCGTCGGACCCTCCTTGATCACGTGATTATACCAGCGCTTATACCAGGGCGTATTGCGTATGGCAGCGCGGTTCCAGCTCGTAGCATCCTCCGGCAGGCACTCCAGCACCACGAGAGTCGATATATATGCTCCCCCCAATACTGCCGTATTGGTCCATAGACGCTTCCAATTCTTCTCGCTGCGTGTCAGAGAGTAGGGGAGCTCGTAGAGCGAAGCACGAGGCCGTAACTTTCTATAGAGATTCTCGTAAGCCTCGTCGGTGCCTATAATGCTGTCATGAACAGCCGCGGGCTCAATGCCGACTGTTTCAAATTCTTCCACCTCGATAGCCGTGAAGTCAACAGGCATCGCCGGTATATCGCGGACTGCAGTGTCATTGCTCAATGTCTCCGTCCGGGCCATGAGCATCTGCGGCATGAACAAAGCCGCAAGCGTCATAAGTATATTAAGAATCGGTTTCATAGGACAGATAAAGTTGAAAAACGTGAATTCATAGTGTGCTTCTCGGCACCTTTTGTACTTTTCAAACGATGGGCACACGTATAAGTTCGTATATTTGGAAATTTTGACTATTTTTGCAGTAAAATATTCCATCACGACCAACGATCTATGGAAGTCATAGACATAATCATAATAGTAATAGCCCTGGCCGCCCTCATACGAGGCTTTTCCAAAGGTCTGATAACACAGATCGGAGCCCTCGCAGGCATTATAATAGCCATTCTCGCATCACGCCTCCTCGGGCCCGCCGTATGCGAACGCTGGGGCCCCGCCGACTCAGGCACTCTGGGCCTCACTCTCTGCTATACGCTCATTTTCACGGTCACATACTTCGGCGTGCGGATGGCAGCCCGGCTCATCCGCGGCGCCGTACACACCATACATCTCGGAGCCGTCGACCGTTTTCTCGGCTCCGCCTTCTCCCTCTTCGAGTGGCTCACGGCCATAAGCCTCGCCATGAACCTATATGCGGCCCTCATCCCTGCCGGACGCGAACTCTTCACTGCCAACACTTTGCGCACTGCCGTATTCGAGCTCGCACCCGCTCTCACAGGATATATCTGCCAATTGAATTTACTAAGCTAAAACATACGGCCCAGCTGTTCCGTTATAAACACACGACACCAACACCCGACTATGGCCGAAAACAACAATACACCGCCCGTCGGCGGAGATTACAAATACGGTTTCACATCCGACATCCCCACCGACTACATACCCCACGGACTCTCCGAAGAAGTGGTTCGCCTTATTTCGCGCAAAAAAGACGAGCCCGAATGGCTCCTGCAGTTCCGTCTCGACGCCTACAACTACTGGAAGACTCTCGAGATGCCCCGCTGGGCGCATCTCGACATTCCCCCCATCGACTATCAGGACATAATCTACTACGCCGCTCCAAAGCAGAAAAAAGCGCCCGGAAGCCTCGATGAAGTGGATCCCGCACTCCTCGACACCTTCAACCGTCTGGGCATCCCTCTGGAAGAGCAGAAAGCTCTTTCCGGCATGGCCGTCGATGCCGTCATGGACTCCGTCAGCGTCAAGACAACACACCGCGAGAAGCTCGCCGAACTCGGCATCATATTCTGCTCCTTCAGCGAAGCCGTGAAACAGTATCCCGACCTCGTCCGCAAATATCTCGGCAAGGTCGTAAGCTACCGCGACAACTTCTTTGCCGCCCTCAACTCCGCCGTATTCTCCGACGGCTCTTTCGTATACATTCCCAAGGGCGTGCGTTGTCCCATGGAGCTCAGCACCTACTTCCGTATCAACGCCTCCGGCACAGGCCAGTTCGAGCGCACGCTCATCGTGGCCGACGACGATGCCTACGTGTCGTATCTCGAAGGCTGCACGGCCCCGATGCGTGATGAAAACCAGCTCCATGCCGCAATCGTGGAAATAATCGTCGAAGAACGCGCCGAAGTCAAATACTCTACCGTCCAGAACTGGTATGCCGGCGACGCCGAAGGACGCGGAGGCGTATACAACTTCGTCACAAAACGCGGTCTCTGCCGCGGCGACTACTCCAAACTCTACTGGACGCAGGTCGAAACCGGTTCCGCGATCACCTGGAAATACCCCTCCTGCATCCTCAAAGGCGAAGGCTCCGTTGGCGAATTCTACTCCGTAGCCGTGACCAACAACCGACAGCAGGCCGATACGGGCACGAAAATGATACACATCGGCCGCAACTCACGAAGCACCATCGTCTCCAAAGGCATTTCCGCCGGACACTCACAGAACAGCTATCGAGGCCTGGTGAAAGTGGCCCCCGCGGCCGAAGGCGTGCGCAACTACACGCAGTGCGATTCGCTGCTCCTCAGCGACACCTGCGGCGCACACACCTTCCCCTACATCGACGTCCGGAATCCCACGGCCATCGTCGAGCATGAAGCCACGACTTCCAAGATTTCCGAAGAACAGATTTTCTATTGCAATCAGCGCGGAATCCCCACCGAAGAAGCCGTCGGTCTCATCGTAAACGGCTATGCCAAGGAAGTCATGAACAAACTCCCCATGGAATTTGCCGTCGAAGCCCAGAAACTACTCTCAATCACCCTTGAAAACTCTGTCGGCTAAGAGCCGCAACACCCTCCCGAATATGAATCAGCCCATTCTTAAAGTCGAAAACCTCCGCGCCGGAATCGAAGGCAAGGAAATACTGAAAGGAATTAATCTCACCGTCATGCCCGGCGAAGTACACGCAATTATGGGCCCAAACGGTTCCGGTAAGAGCACATTCTCTTCTGTGCTCGCAGGCGACCCGCGATTCACTGTCCTGGGTGGAACGGCCACTCTCGCCGGAACAGATCTCCTCGATCTTCCGCCCGAAACCCGTTCGCATGCCGGACTTTTTCTCTCATTCCAGTATCCCGTCGAGATTCCCGGCGTGACAATGGTCAATTTCATGCGTGCCGCCATAAACGCCAAGCGCAAATATCTCGACGAAGAACCTCTCTCCGCCGCCGAATTCCTCAAGCTCATGCGTCAGAAGCGTGCCATCGTTGAACTCGACAACAAGCTCGCTTCACGCAGCGTCAACGAAGGGTTTTCCGGAGGCGAGAAAAAGAGAAACGAAATTTTCCAGATGGCAATGCTCGAACCCAAACTTTCAATCCTTGACGAAACGGACTCGGGCCTCGACATAGACGCACTGCGCATCGTAGCCGGTGGCGTTAACAAACTTCGCACCGACCGCAACGCCACAATCGTCATCACTCACTATCAGCGCCTTCTCGACTACATCAAACCCGACTTCGTGCACATTCTCTACAAAGGACGCATCGTTCATTCGGGCGGTCCCGAACTCGCCCTCGAACTCGAAGAGAAAGGCTACGACTGGATTAAGGAACAAGTTGGCGAATAAGTATGGAAAATTCTCTCACACAATATCTCGATCTGCTCGACTCGCATCTCGCTACGATAGATTCCAAGGCGCCGGCTCTTTTCAATGCTTTGCGCCCTACGGCTATCGAGACCCTGCGTAATGCCGGAAGATTCCCACGCACGGGCGACGAAGATGTGCCCAACGCAAATCCCGCGCAGATGTTCGCTCCAGACTATGGCATAAACATCGACCGTCGTCCTATTCCGGCCGATGTCGCTGCATCATTCCGTTGCGATGTGCCCAACGTGAGCACTCTCACGGCCATCGTCGTTGGCGATACATTCCATCCCACATCCACACTACTCCACAACCTCCCGCAAGGACTCACCGTAATGTCCCTTGCACGTGCAGCCGCCGAACACCCGCAGCTCGTTGAGCCCTATCTCAACAAGCTTGCCGCCGATTCTTCAGCATCCGCTGCCCTGAACACAGCCCTCCTGCAGGACGGCGTACTCATCCATGCCGCACGCGGAGTGCGTGTGGACAAGGCCGTACAGATCGTAAGCATCTTCAGCACACAGGCTCCCATGCTGGCCGTGCGACGCATACTTGTCGTGGCCGAAGAAGGCAGCTCCGTGCGCGTCCTCCTCTGCGATCACTCCCAGCGCAACGACGTCGACTACATGTCCTCTCAGGTCGTCGAAGCATTCGTAGGGCAGGGTGCATCCGTCGAATTATACGACGTCGAAGAATCATCCGCACGCACGAGGCGCATGTCGGAAACCTTTGTCCGTCAGGAGCGCGACTCATCCTTCGTTTCCGTAGGCTGTTCTTTGTGTGGAGGCGACACCGCCAACTCCGTCAGCCTCGACCTTGCAGGCGAAGGAGCGGAAACCGAACTCAACGCCCTTGTAATCGCTGCCGGCGAACGCCATATCGACAATCGCATCCGGCTCGCACACTGCGCTCCTCACTGTCGCAGCCGTCAGCTCTTCAAATACGCCCTCTTCGACAATGCCCGCGGAGCCTTCGGAGGCAAGGTCGTTGTGGCTGAAGGAGCTGTCCGCACCGATGCCGCGCAGACCAACCGCAACCTGCTCATAGGCGACCAATCCACCATGCATTCCGCTCCGCAGCTCGAAATATATTGCGACGACGTGAAAGCCTCGCATGGCGCCACTACAGGTCAGCTCGACGAGCGCGCACTTTTCTACATGCAGTCCCGCGGCATTCCGCGCGAGGAAGCACGTCGTATGCTCGTACAGGCCTTCATGATGGACGTAGCCGATACCATACGCCTCGACGCCCTGCGCGACCGCATGAGACTCCTCGTTGAAAAACGTCTCGGAGGCGATGCCGCGGCTTCTTGCTCCGAATGCTCCGCCTGCAAATAATCCTATATTTCCTACAAGACCGCTGAAAAATGGACATACACGACATACGCGCACAGTTTCCCATCCTCTCCGAAACCATACACGGCAAGCATCCGCTCGTCTATCTCGACAATGCCGCTACATCCCAGACTCCCAAACGTGTGGTAGAGGCCATAGAACACGCGTATTTCACGCAGAAAGCCAATGTCCACCGTGGTGTCCACTGCCTGTCCCAAAAGGCCACAGCGGCCATGGAAAAAGGCCGTAGTGCTGTTCGCGAATTTATTGGGGCACCCAGCGAGGCCGAAGTCATCTTCACTCGCGGAACTACCGAAGCCCTCAACCTCGTGGCCGCATCTTATGGCGAGCTCCTATCGCCCGGCGACCTCGTAGTCATCACTCAGATGGAGCATCACTCCAATATCGTGCCCTGGCAGCTGCTGCGCGATCGTCGCGGCATACGCATCAAGGTCGTGCCCGTGCTCGACGACGGAACTCTCGACATGGATGTCTACCGCCGACTGCTCGAGGAAAGTCCGCGACTCGTATCCGTCACGCAGATTTCCAACGTCCTCGGCACAGTCAATCCCATACGCGAAATGGCTGCCATGGCCCATGATGCCGGAGCCGTTTTCGTATGTGACGGCGCACAAGGCGTGGCCCACGGCCCGGTGGACGTACTCGACCTCGATGTGGACTTCTACGCCTTCTCCGCACACAAGATGTATGGCCCCACAGGCATAGGAGCCCTCTACGGCAAGCGCGAGCTCCTCGAAAAAATGCCCCCTTATCAGGGTGGGGGAGAAATGATAGGACACGTCTCTTTCGACCACGGAACTACTTGGGCCGATCTGCCTTACAAATTCGAAGCCGGAACGCCCGACTTCGTAGGTGCCGCAGCCATTGTCGAAGCTATAGGCTTCATGCAATCCACAGGCATCGAAGCCATGAAAGCCCACGAAGAAGATCTTCTGAACTACGCCACAGAGCGCATGAAAGAAGCCATTCCGGATATACACATCTACGGCACCGCTCCTCACAAAGCATCCCTCATATCATTTCTCATTCCCGGAGTTCACCATTACGACACAGGCGTACTCCTCGATCAGCTTGGAATAGCCGTGCGCACAGGCCATCATTGCACACAGCCGCTCATGGAGCGCTTCGGCATCGAAGGCACAGTGCGCGCATCCTTCGCCGCATACAACACCCGCCGGGAAATCGATGCATTCATCTCCGCCCTCATCCGCGTCAACTCCATGCTCAGGTAAAAATGCTCTCTTCGGAGAGCATTTTTCATATATAGCCGCCGCCCCCCCTTCTTTTATCCTCCCTTGTTCATTCCCGTCGGTTTGATACAAGGGGGGATTTTTTCAACCGCTATTTTTATTATTGGTGTATTTGAATTTTTAAAAATATTTTTTCTCTTTCCTTATTCTTCCACTAAGAACAATAATGGGCGTTGATAACTGCGATAACTTTTCAGGCAAAAGCTTGCATAAATGGCTTATTTAACTCTATCTACATTTTAAACCCGATTATAGACATGCTAAAATACTGATATATAGCTGAAATTTATAGTTATTGACAGGTTGTTGATAACTACGTTTGTCAGGAAAAAGCCTCTTCTACAACCCTCGAAAACTGTAGATAAGCCCATTGATAACTCCCGCGAAACTAAACGGAAACTTATTTGGTAATTCCACGACAATCACCATACTCGACATACACCCATAAATCCAAATATTATTATTGAAAAGCACTCAAAACTTTTCAACACTTATCTACACACTTATCAACGAATCAATAAATAGTAAATAAGACCCAGTAATGACAGAAGAAAGACGTACAGGAAAAAGGTTATGAATAGATACAGCAGTATCATTCGGGCTCTATACCATCGACTGCCTTTATTGCTCAGGAAAGCCTTATATACGGAGAGAGTACATAGCGTTAAGAAAAGCAAGCTGGTCAGTTCGGGCAAATATGTAGTTACAGGCAATGTCAATATACTCAGACACAACAATGTATCCGCCATATATAGGCCAGCCACGAGATATTCTGCCGTATTATATTTTGAAGCACCATGCTTTTTGAAGACAATTCGCAGCACAGGCAGTGCAGGTAGAAAAAGGAATATGTATTGCAGGGACGGAGATGCAAGATAGAATTTTAAAAAATAATTGAGTGTCTTTATTTTTGTAGATTCCTCGGAAGGCAGATATAGAAGTTCCATCAGATCTCCTGAATCCTTTCCATATACAATCTTTGTGAAGATAACAAAGATGAAACACAGCACGATCAGCATCTGCACGGGAGATGTATATTTCACCCGTTTGCCATGTATGTAATCCCGTATAACAACCCACGGTCGTAAAAGTAGTTGGACACACGTATATATGAATCCCTTGTTCATGCGTGTAAGACGCAGCAACGTATCCATTAGGAAGGATCTCGTGGAAAGTCGCGATGTAGAAGCATCCTGGCCGCAACCGGGGCAGTAGCCATCATTCTCCTTCAGTTCCTTACCGCAGTTCAGGCAATGTTTCATGCTTTCTTGCGAATGATGGTAAGACCGTCACGTATCGGAAGAATCACCTTCTCCACTCTTGAGTCCACGGCCACAAGATCATTGAAAGAACGGATACCCTCCGTTTGCGCATCATGATGCGTAGACGCATTTTCAGCCACTTTAGAGCTCCATAGAGTATTGTCCGCAAGAATGTATCCCCCGGGACGCAAAACACGTAGAGAAGCCTCGTAATAGGCCGTATAGCGCCGCTTGTTCGCATCTATGAATATCAGGTCGTAGCTCTCGGGAGAGCACGCCTCCATAAACTCCTCCGCATCCCCTATGTGGAGTGTTATTTTATCTCCGTCAGGCGCCGTTGCGAATAGCTCGCGTAGCTCATCCGCATATTCGTCGTCCACCTCCACGGTGTCTATCGTAGTGCCGGCCCCCGAACCTTCTGCGAAGCATAGAGCGGAATAGCCCGTGAACGTACCCAGTTCCAGCACACGCTGCGGATCTATCATGCGGGTGAGCATCACCAGCAGACGCCCCTGAGCGTGGCCCGAGCACATGCGCGGATAGAGACGCGTGAGATTAGTATGACGGTAGAGCTTCCGCAGATGCTCCGGCTCCGCATCTATGTGAGAGTCTATGTATTCCTCAAAGTCCATAGCTGCGGTACAGAAGCCATATTGAAAGATACGACAGCGCAAGCACGCCTATCAGAATCCACGCCACGTAGGTCTTGCGGCCGTAGCTTAGCCATGCACACAGAGCCGAAGCGCACACATACACCGGAAAATAGGTGAAGAGCTTGCCCAAAGCCGCACGCACCTCCTCCATGCCTTCCATAAACGGCATGAAAAATGCCGGCACGCAGGCGAGGACACACACACATCCGAACCACCAAGGCCGTCTGGCAGCATATGTTTCCGGCATGCTCATTTCTTTTTATTGTGCTTTTTCTCGGCGATATAAGCTTTCACCGTCTCCGCGATTCCGCGCTCGAGACTGAACTGCGGATCGAAACCGAAGTCACGTCGAGCTGCCTCCGTCGAGCAGTTCCAGTTGCGTTGCTTCATTATTTTGAACTTGTCGCGGTTCAGCGTGGATGCCTTCAGAGTGAGAACTCCGTACTTTTCCGCAACCACCGATGCGATGTAGGCCATCCACAGCGGGAGCTTCACCGGAATACAGAAACGTTTGCCCAGAGCCTTGCTCACCAGTGTGCGGAATTCCGACTGCGTATAGGCGCGGTTTTCGCTGATTATATATTTTTTATGAACCGTCCCCGGGGCTTCAAGAGCCTGGAACATCGCTGTCACCAGATCCTCCACATATATGAAGGTCAGCATCTGGCGCTTATAGCCCACTCCGAAATCAAAGCCCGCGTCTATACTCTTCACCATCATGAGGTAGTCGCGTTCGTGAGGACCGTACACGCCCGTCGGGCGGAAGATGATCCATGGAAAATCCGTCTGCATCTCCAGATAGCTTTCAGCCTTTATCTTCGAAAGACCGTAGCGCGTATTGGGGTGGGGCACCATTGCCTCGGTCATGGGCGTATAATCCTTCTCATCGCCGGGGCCCAGCGCGCTCAGCGAACTCATGTAGAGGAATCGTTCAGGCACTAAGCGAAGCTCCTTGAGAAGGCCCACGAAGCTGCGTAGATAGCCGAAATTTATCCGGTTGAAGTCAGCGAAATTGGCGCATTTTGTAGCTCCGAGATTATAGATCACATAGTCCCAAGGCTTTCCTCCCGGAGCCGCTTCCGCCAGCGAGCCGCTCATTGACAGAGGGTCATCATAGTCCAGCACCACAAAGTGCAGACGTTCATCCTTCAGGTAGCGGCGTGATGTGCTCTCGCGCACGCACACATATGTGTCAAATCCGCGCTTCAGGGCCTCCGCAGCTATGAATCCGCCTATGAATCCCCCTGCGCCCACTATCAGAATACTCTTCATCTGTCTCTGTTTTTTTCGTTTTTAGACCGCTATCGACTATTGTAGAAACGAAGCAACGGCCAGTTTGTAGCTGTCGGCGCCGAAGCCCGAGATACATCCCCTGCACACGGGAGCTATCAGGCTCTGACGGCGGATTTCCTCGCGGGCGAAGATATTGGATAGATGCACCTCCACCACCGGCAGTCCCGTGCCCGCTATGGCATCAGCTATAGCCAGCGACGTATGCGTATACGCACCGGCATTCAGCACCACGCCACGGGCGTCCGTAGCGCATAGGGCGTCTATGATGGCGCCCTCGTGATTGCTTTGGAAAAATTCGAACTCTACCTCGGGAAAACTCTCCCTCAGCTCGCGCTCTATATCCGCAAGCGATTTCGTTCCGTAGATTTCAGGTTGGCGCCTACCCAATAGGTTGAGGTTAGGTCCGTTCACCACCAGCAGCTTCATAATCTGTCCCTACATCAATGCAGTTCTACTTTCACCGTTGGCGGAAGCGCCTCATTGCGCTTGTCCACAGCTTCCACAACCTCGCGACCCAGATGCACGAATGCCTGGCCCGCCACCGTATCCTCAAGCGCTATGGGGCGCCCCGAGTCGGAATGTTCGCCCACGCTGGCCACAAGAGGGATGCGCGCCAGTACAGGCACATCGAATTCTCGCGCCATCTCGTCCACGTCCTGCTCATTGCCGAAAATATAGTAGCGCTCATCCGGATGTTTTTCAGGCGTAAACCATGCCATATTGGCCACTACACCTAAAACAGGAACATTGATGTGCGGATTGCGGAACATGTCTATACCCTTCCGCGCATCCGCAAGCGCCACCTGTTGCGGCGTTGTCACCACCACAGCACCCGTCAGCGCCAGCGTCTGCACCAGCGTCAGATGGATATCGCTCGTGCCCGGCGGCAGATCTATCAGGAAATAGTCCAGCTCGCCCCAGTCGGCCTGCTCTATGAGCTGTTTAAGCACGCTCGTCGCCATGCCGCCGCGGTATACCGTAGCGCTCCCTTTCTGGACGAGAAAACCTATCGACAGTAGCTTAACGCCATAGCGTTCCGCAGGGATTATCAGCGGACGGCCATCCACCTCGTGCATATAGATTTCTGCATCCTCAAGACCGAACATCTTGGGCATCGAAGGCCCGAAGATATCGGCGTCTAAAAGGCCCACGCGATAGCCGTCCGCGGCAAGCGACACCGCAAGGTTGGCCGCCACTGTGCTCTTGCCCACGCCGCCCTTTCCCGACGAAACGGCCACGATATTCTTCACGCCCGGAAGCACCGGAGCTTTCGGTGCCGGAGCGGCCTGGCGGGTCTTTACGTTTACTATCACGGTTGTGTCCGCGCCCGCTGCCGCCTTTATGGCTGCCTCGGCGCTCTTCACAACCGATTTCAGAAACGGGTCCGTGGGCTTGTCGAAGATCAGCGAGAAGCTCACGCTGTCGCCGTCTATACGTATGTCATCCTCGACCATTCCGAGGTCCACAAGATTCTTCCCTGCGCCCGGATAACGCACCGTGCGCAGCGCATCTGTGATAAGTGCAGGGTAGAGTGCCATATTCTTTCTGATAGTTTTCAGTTTTGTTCTGCTTTATCCTCCATCAGCTGCGGCATCTGGATATAGCCGCGCGAGTAGGAGCGGTATGTGTCATGCTCGATGTCCTCGGCCCCGGGCGGTTCTTCCAGCGAACCCTCCGACGGCAGACGCAGCGAGATGTATTTTATGGACAGGCCGCGGTCCAGCCACTGCTGCTCGTAGTGTGTGCGGATGGCCCGCAGAGGGTGCTCCGCGCCGTAGCGGCTGTCATTGTGCAGATCCGCGCTCTGTTCCGTTATTTCAAGACCGTTATGCTCCGCAAGCATGCGCGTATAGGTCCAGAGGAAAGGACTGTCCGTCTTCAGATGCACGCGACCCCCGCCGGCAAGAACCTTGCGGTAGAGTTCCATGAACACCGTCGAGGTCAGGCGCTTGCGGGCCTTTTTCATCTGCGGGTCAGGGAAGGTTATCCATATTTCTGACACCTCCCCGGGCGCGAAGAAGCTCTCCAGCAGTTCGATGTTCGTGCGTACGAACGCCACGTTCTTCATCCCTTCTGCCTTCGCCCGGCTCGCACCGGTCCACATGCGCGCACCCTTGATGTCTATGCCTATGAAATTCTTCCCGCTTTCCGCGCGGGCCAGTCCCGTGGTATATTCGCCCTTGCCGCAGCCCAGCTCCAGCACTATGGGATTATCGTTGTGGAAGAAGTCCTCGTGCCAGTGGCCCCGCAGTCCGAATCCTTCGGATGAAAGGCGGGAATAAGGATACTGGAAGACAAATTCCATGCCTTCCAGTTCACTGAATTTTTTTAGCTTGTTCTTACCCATTTATGCAGGGTGGGGGGTAGTGTTTGTGGTTTTACGCTTAAGGACGCACCAGCTTCATGGCTGCACGGACACCGTCCGAGAGTGTGCACTGTACGATGAATATCCGGCCTTCCGCATGCTCCGTGGAGATGTTGGCCTCCGTAGCGCGGGGAGTTGCGCTCACAACCAAGGCGCCCGAAGGATTATACACGTCCACCTTCATGATTTCAGCTCCCGCACTGCGCAGCTGCAGTTCGCGGCCGTGGAAGCGGCCCTCTACGCGGGTTTCTTCATCGCCCGTGGGAGCGAGCACGCCGTCCATACCCGTCACGATCATCAGCTTGAAGTCTTTCCATTGGTCCGCTGCACCGTATTCGTCGCTCATGGAGGAGTACACAAACAGCTCCACAGCGCTCTGGTCCACGCCCTTCCATACGTCCGTTCCCAGTTCCGGAACGTTCTTCATGGATTTGGCGTCTATGCTCTCCAGGCCGGTCATCCCTTCCATAGCTCCATCGCCTATGTATTCAAGCGATTCCGGAAGCGTCACGCTCTTCACGCCCGTCATGTCCTTCATCGCATAGTTGCCCACGCTGATCGTACCCTCGGGCAGGAAATTCTGGTTTGCCAGAGCCTTGTCCGCTGTGAAGACGTATGCCGGAAGCTCGCTCATATCGGCCGGAAGCGTGATTTCCTTAAGCGCCGTGCAGCCGAAGAATGCGCCCTCGCCCAGTGTCACGGCCTTTTCAGGCATAAGGGCCGACTGAAGACCCGTCGCGCTTGCAAATGCCATGTTGCCTATGCTCTCGAGCTTCTTGCAGTCCTGCATGTCGGCGCTTGTCAGCGCGCTCCCCTCGAAAGCCTCGGCGCCCACGCTCGTCAGAGCCGCACCGAAGTTGAAGCTCTCCAGAGCCGTGCAGCCTGCGAAAGCCTTGTCGCCGATAACCGTCACGCCGTCCGTGCCATTGATTTCCGTCAGAGCCGTGCAGTGTGCGAAAGCCGAGGCAGGCACTTCGCTAACACTCGCAAGGGTCACCGTTGCAAGCTTGGGCGACGATGCGAACACACGGTCGCCGAGCTTGGCTGCACCCACCGTTGCCTCCGTAAGATTGGGACAATTGCTGAATGCGCCGTCGCCCACACTGCTTAGGTTGCCCCCGAGATCAATGCTTTTGAGAGCCGAGCCCGCAAAAGCGGCATCGCCTATTACGGTACCCTGTGCCGCGGGAAGCGTCACGTTCGTGAGACCCGAGCCCATGAAAGCCTTCGCGGGAATGGTTCCGGCCGCGTATTCCGACAGGCCGTTGAGCGTCGCACCCTTGTAGCCCGTGATTTCAGCCGCCGAGAGATCAAGGCTGGTCAGGGATGTCATCGACTTATCGATGAAAAAGATATCGCGGGCATCGATAGGGCCCGAAATGCTGAGCGTCGTCAGCTCGCCAGGATTCGCAAAAGCCGTCGACAGGCTGCCGGCGCCCTGTGATACAAAATTTTCCGCCCGGCCGCAAAAAGCGCTACCGAGCAATACGAGTAAAGTGAGGAGGTATTTCGTCATAATTTTTATTCTCAAAATGCTTTAGCTTGCAAAGATACAAAAAAAAAAGCCCTTTTGCAAGCCCCACTGCCACTTTGCACCCATCCTATGCTTCGTAAAAAAACTAAAAAAACCCGGCGCTGCCTCGCGTCGGGGTGAAGAATGAATTCTTATACTCGGAAACTATTTGCGCACGCTCCATTCGAAGCCGTCTTTCGTGTCCTTCACATCGAAGCCGATGGCGGCAAGACGGTCGCGGATGAGGTCCGACGTGCTCCAGTCTTTGGCCTTCTTGGCATTGCCGCGGATTTCCAGAAGAAGGTCCACCGCGTCCTCGTAAGGCTTCAGCGTCGCTGCGCCGTCGCCTCCTGCTGTTTCGGTGCGGATGCCTAAAATATCCACCAGGAAGGTATCCATGAGTTTCTTCAGTGCGTCTATATCAGCCTGCGTGGCCTTGGCGCTTCCGTCGTTCACGGCGTTTATCATGCGCACCGCGTCGAACAGCACGCCTATCAGCGTGGGCGTGTTCAGATCGTCGTCCATGGCCTCGTAAGCGCGCTGCTCCAGGTCCGACACGTCTATTGTCGACTCCTCCGAAGCCTTCAGCCCCTGAAGACGCTTGTAGCCGTCCAGCATGCGTCCCAGTGCCTTCTCGGCGCCCTTGAGGGCCTCGTTCGAGAAGTCCACGGTCCCGCGGTAGTGAGCCTGCAGGATGAAGAAACGGATCACCATCGGCCCGTAAGCCTGCTCCAGACGCGGATGCGAGCCCGTGAAGAACTCATCCAGCGTGATGAAGTTGCCCTTGCTCTTGCTCATCTTCAGGCCGTCGATCGTGATCATGTTGTTGTGCATCCAGTAGCGCACGCTGTCGTGGCCGTTGTGTGCCACCGACTGAGCTATCTCGCATTCATGGTGCGGGAATTTCAGGTCTATGCCACCGCCGTGGATGTCGAACGGGGTGCCCAGATACTTCTCGCCCATGGTCGAGCACTCGAGGTGCCAGCCCGGAAAACCCTCGCTCCAGGGCGACGGCCAGTGCATGATATGTTCCGGAGCGGCCTTTTTCCACAGTGCGAAATCAGCCGGATGGCGCTTCTCGCTCTGGCCGTCCAGTTCGCGCTGGGCCGAGAGGATGTCTTCGATGTTGCGCCCCGAGAGACGGCCGTAACCGTGATCGCGGTTATATTTGGGCACATCGAAATACACCGAACCCTCGCTTTCGTAGGCATATCCCGCCTCGAGGATTTTCTTCACATACTCGATCTGCTCGATGATGTGGCCCGAGGCGTGAGGCTCGATGCTCGGAGGCAGCACGTTCAGGGCCTCCATGGCCTTGTGGTAGCGGTTCAGATAGTGCTGCACAACCTCCATGGGCTCCAGCTGCTCCAGACGCGCCTTTTTCGCTATCTTGTCCTCGCCCTCGTCGGCATCGTGCTCCAGATGGCCCACGTCCGTGATGTTCCGGACATAGCGCACCTTGTAGCCCAGATGGGTCAGATAGCGGAAGAGGATGTCGAACGTTATGGCCGGACGGGCGTGGCCCAGATGGCCGTCGCCGTAGACTGTCGGACCGCAAACATACATCCCCACCATATCCTCGTGGATAGGGCGGAAGAGCTCTTTCTGACGGCTCAGAGAATTGTAGATGCAGAGCTGCGACGTTTTCATGTTTCCGTCAGCTTTTCGTCCTTATGCCATGAAGGGGTTGGGTATCTCGCCCTTGCCCCCGGCCTTCTGGCCCCCGGGCTGCTTGCGCGTGATTTCGCCGAAGGTCTGCTCGTACTTGCTCAGATTGTCGCGAAGGGCGAAGAGAAGGTTCTTCGCATTCTCCGGCGTCATGATCACGCGGCTCACTACCTTGGCTTGAGGCATGTTGGGAGCTACCGAGATGAAGTCGAAGAAAAATTCCTGGGCGCTGTGCGAGATGGCAGCCAGATTGCTATAGTGCCCGGTTGCTACTTCGGGCGTAAGTTCGATTTTGAGTTCCTTTTTCTGTTCCATTTTGTTGTGTGTGTTTGTTGTTTCTGTTGTGTTTATTCGACCGGGGTCAGAGAGGACGGGCCCTTGCTTAGATGCACCGTCTGCTCCATGCCATGCTGGTCGAAGTATTTGATTGTGAGGCCCGTGACATCGCTGCGGTCCCAGAGCGAGGCGATGTTGAAGGAGCCGTATGCAGGCAGGTTGAAGCCGCTGTTCTGCACGTCCGGCGAGTACACGATGTGAAGTTCAGGCTCGCTGCTGTTTTCGCTGGCCGGATTGAGAAGCATCTCGAAGCGTCGCGGAGCCGTACCCATCTCGGCCATGATCCAGAGATTCAGCCACCGGCCCGAACGCCAGGCGCGCAGAAGCGTGAAGCCCGCGCTGCCCCACTCCGAGGGATTGCTCGTCGCCGCCGTCTTGATTTCCGGTCCGTAGCAGCGCTGATAGCTCTTCACATACACGGCCCCGCTCTCGAATTCCTGACCGCTCTCCGGAATGTAGTCGATGAAGATTCGCGAGCCCACCTTCACCTGCGCGTCCTGAAACACCTGACGCGTCGTAAGCGTGATTTCAGGACTGTCGTTCATCTGACGGAAAGTGAAGGTAGCACCCTCCTCGCCGCGCGCAGCCACGCTCACGATGTTGCCGTAGCTGTTGCCCGTGGGGTTCACAGGATCGGACTCCTTGTTGCACGAAGCGGCCGCAAGCACGCAGGCCAGCCCCAGGAATATGCCGTATAAGGTTTTAATTTTCATCTTTTTATCTGTCTTTATTTTCGATTTTTACAATCCGTCCGTCAGCCATGTGCACTGTGCAGTCGGCCCCGGCGGCAAGTGTTTCGTCATGAGTCACGATCACGAACGTTGCTCCCATGCTGTCCCGCAGACCCAGAAAGAGTGCCTGCAGCTCATCGCGGTTGCGGCTGTCAAGACTCCCCGTGGGCTCGTCGGCGAAGACCACCTTGGGGCGGTTTATCAGCGCGCGGGCCACGGCCGCCCTCTGGCATTCGCCTCCCGAAAGCTCCGACGGACGGTGCGTGAGCCTCTGGCCCAGTCCAAGCTTTTCCAGCAGCGCTCGCGCTGCCTCCATGGCCTCGCGTCGGCTCTTGCCGGCTATTAGCGCCGGAAGGGCCACGTTCTCCTCGATCGTGAACTCCGGCAGCAGCCTGTGCGCCTGAAAGACAAAACCGATGTTCTCGTTGCGGAAGTGCGACAGAGCTTTGTCGCCGAGCTTGCTCGTGTCAGTGCCGTCGTAGCTCACGCTTCCCCCGGCTTCCGGAGCCGAAAGCGTGCCCAGGATCTGGAGCAATGTCGACTTACCCGCACCCGAAGGGCCCACGATAGCCGTCACCTTCCCGGACGCTATGTCCAGCGAGATGTCCTTCAGCACTTCCAGAGTGCCGAAACGCTTGCTTATATTGCGGGCCTTGAGCATTTGTAACTACAAAGATACAAAATACCTTCCACCCGACAAACTCCATTCAGTAAATTTAACGGCTCGACTCTCCGATACGTCCCGGGACGCTCAGATAGCGTCCAGACTCAGAATCTCCTTCAGCAGCGCGGTGCCGGCCGCCACGGTCTCCACGTTTTCGATGGTGATGGACCGCTTGCCGTTGCGCTCCTTCAGCGATGCCTGCCGCGCGTGATGGGCCACATAGTTGAGGATGCGTCCGAACATGGGCGACTGATAGTAAGCCTTGTTGCTCTCGTCCACAAAGTAGATAAACATCTTTCCCTGCCGCAGAATCACCTTCTCTATGCCCAGCCGTCGGGCGTAGCGCCGCAGACGCGGCACCAGCAGCAGCTCCCGCGCAGCAGCCGGAATGCGCCCGAAGCGGTCGCGCAGACGCTCTTCGAAGGCCTGCAGCTCGCTCTCCTCCGTGATGCTGTCCAGCTCCTTGTAGAGGGCTATGCGCTCGCTCTCCTGCGCCACGTAGCTCACCGGCAGCAGCAGCTCCAGGTCGCTCTCCACCACGCAGTCCGCCACGAACTCCGCCGCGTCTATAGTGGCCGTGTCGGCCTGTGCCAGGTCGGCGAACTCTTCCGTGCGCAGCTCCATCACAGCCTCGCGGAGCACCTTCTGATACGTCTCGTAGCCCAGGTCGGCTATGAAGCCGCTTTGTTCGGCACCCAAGAGGTTACCTGCCCCGCGGATGTCCAGGTCCTGCATCGCTATCTGTATGCCCGACCCCAGATCCGAGAAGCTCTCGATTGCCTGAAGGCGCCGCCGTGCTATCGGCGAGAGTGGGTTGCCCGGCGGAACGGCAAGATAGCAGAACGCTTTCCGCGAGCTGCGTCCCACGCGCCCGCGCAGCTGGTGAAGCTCGCTGAGCCCGAACTTGTGGGCGTTGTTCACTATGATGGTGTTCACGTTGGGCATGTCGATTCCGCTCTCGATGATGGTCGTCGCCAGAAGCACGTCGTAATGGTGGGCCGTGAAATCGTTGATGGCCTTCTCAAGCTTGTCCGGCGCCATCTGTCCGTGCGCAACTATCGTGCGTGCATCGGGCACAAGACGCTTCACCATATCCTCAAGCTCGAACAGTCCCTCGATCCGGTTGTTCACAAAGAACACCTGGCCACCGCGCGCAAGCTCGAAGTTGATGGCCTCGGACACCACTTCATCGCTCAGGCCCGTCACGTTCGTGATGATAGGATAGCGGTTCGGCGGAGCCGTGTTGATGGTCGATAGGTCCCTTGCGCCCATCAGCGAGAACTGCAGTGTGCGCGGAATGGGCGTGGCGCTCATGGTCAGGGTGTCGATGTTCACCTTCAGCTGCTTCAGCTTCTCCTTAACGGCCACGCCGAATTTCTGTTCCTCGTCCACGATCAGCAGACCCAGGTCCTTGAACTTCACGCCCTTGCCTATCAGCTTATGGGTTCCTACGATGATGTCGATTTTCCCTGCCTCCAGATCGGCCAGGATTTCCTTGGTCTCCTTGGCGGAGCGTGCACGGGTCAGGTACTCCACACGCACCGGGAAGTCGCGCAGACGCTCCGAGAAGGTCTTGTAGTGTTGCGAGGCCAGTACGGTCGTGGGCACAAGCACGGCCACCTGCTTCGAGTCTGCCGCTGCCTTGAAGGCCGCCCGCACGGCTATCTCCGTCTTTCCGAAGCCCACGTCGCCGCATACAAGGCGGTCCATGGGCTTTTCGCTTTCCATGTCCTTCTTCACGGCCTGCGTCGCCGTCAGCTGGTCCGGCGTATCCTCGTAGATGAAGGAAGCCTCCAACTCATGCTGCATGTAGGAGTCGGGCGAGAAGGCGAAGCCCTTCTCGTCCTTGCGGGCCGCGTAGAGCTGTATCAGGTCGCGGGCTATATCCTTGAGTTTTCCCTTGGTCTTCTCTTTCAGGCGCGCCCAGTTGCCCGAGCCCAGGCGGTTGATTTTCGGGGGCACGCCGTCCTTGCCGCGGTACTTGGCCAGCTTGTGCAGCGCATGGAGGCTCACCAGAGCTATGTCGTCATTGGCATATACCAGTTTGATCAGTTCCTGCATATGGCCGCCCACTTCCGTGCGCACCAGTCCCCCGAATATGCCCACACCATGGTCGATGTGCACCACATAATCCCCCGGCTCTATCTGTCCGAGTTCCTTCAGCGAGAGAGCCATCTTGCCCGAACGGGCCCGCTCGCTCTTGAGCGTGTATTTGTGGAAGCGGTCGAATATCTGATGGTCCGTGAACACGCACCGCTTCGTGCTGTGGTCGGCGAAACCCTCGTGCAGAGTATTCAGGGCCGGCGTAAAGGATATGTCGTCCCCGCGGTCCTCGAAAATCACACGCAGGCGGTCGAACTGCTTCTCGTTGTCGCTCAGTATGAAGATGCTGAACCCCTCGCCCTCGAGCCGCTTGAAGCTCTCGGCGATCAGGTCGAAGTTCTTGTGGTATATCCCTTGCGGAGTGCATTCGAAGTCGAGGCTGCGCGCACCCTTGGCCACGGTCACCTCGTGCGCCGCCGTGAAGTGCAGGCGTCGGAAAGTGCCCAGCTTTTCTGCGAAAGCTTCCGTGTCTATCACCTCCTTCAGCGCGTCCGGGTCGCCCTCGTCCGCTATCAGCGAGGATATGCTCAGCTGCTCGCCGCCTATCTCGCGCACACGCGCCACGGCCAGAGCCTCGTCTCGCAACGCTATCAGAGGCTTCATGTCCTCCACATAGTCCAGCAGCGAGATAGGCCTGTCCGTATCGCTTTCCACGTTCAGACGGGCCGTAACCGCTATCTCCTCAAGCTTGCTCTCGGAGAGCTGGGTCTCCACGTTGAAACTGCGTATGCTGTCGATTTCATCATCGAAAAAGTCCAGACGGAAAGGTAGCTCCGACGAGTAGCCGAATATATCCATGATGGAGCCGCGCACGGCAAACTGCCCCGGCTCATACACATAGTCCACGCGGTTGAACCCTTGCTCCAGAAGCCACTTTTCCACGCTTTCCTGGCCCGGACTCGCCCCCGTGCGCAGCGCCAGAGTCGCGGCTTCCAGTTTCTGTCGCGAGGCCACGCCCTCGGCCAGTGCGTCAGGATATGTCACCACGAAGCGCAACGCCCGGGCCTTACCGCTGCTACCGTCGGCCATGCCGCCCAGGCGTCGTAGTGTCTCCGTGCGCAGGATGCGCGCCGGTTCGTCGGTCTGCCCGTACTTGATGTCGCGGCGGAAGCCCGAGGGCAGGAAGCCCACGTGCTCCTCTCCCGCTATGTGGCAGAGGTCCGTGTAGAGATAGCCCGCATCGTCCTGACTGTCGCCCACCACAATCACCGGGGCCTTACCCGAGGGCAGTCCCGACAGCATTACCGCGGCCGACGAGCCGGCGCAGCCGTAGACCACGGAGGGCGTGCGCGCCGAGCCGGCGCCTGTGAGGCTTTTGAGGGCCGCCTTGCGTTCGGCTGTCAGAAGCTGTTCGCACAGTTTGTCCAGTGTCAGCATGGATTCCTTACTTCTTGCCGCTTAGTATTTTCTTGTACTCCTCCGTATTCAGCAGGATCTCACGTGCGCGGGCCACGGCCTTGTCGTCGCTGAGGCCTCGCTCCACGATTTCGCTGTCGGTGAAGTAGCGTGGTTCGATTTCCGACATCAGGATCTGCGTGATGGCCTCGCGGTTGGCGTCCATTTCCTTTCCCAGGTCATGACGCAGGAGCTCGGCCAGACGGTCGAACTCGGCGCTCACGCTGTCCGTCATATACCCTTCGAGCTCTACGGCCTCGCGCAGATATTTCAGGCCGGCCTCGCTCTGGCGTTCATAGTGGAAGCTTGCAGGGTCCAGCGAGGCCTTGAATTGTTCGTATATCACCGAGTCCTCGTCCAGTCCCGGCCAGACCTCGGGATGCTCGGCCTGCAGGCGGTTGGCGAAGTCGAAGGCCCGGTTCTCCGTCACGATGGTGTAGAGCAGGCGATTGGTCTTCATCTCCGGAATCAGCACATCGGGAGTGATGCCGCCGCCATCGCGCACCTCGCGGCCCGCACGCGTGTGGAACACATTGGTCAGGCTGTCGGGCGTGCGCGCCACACTGCCGTCAGGATTGCGGTGCGAATAGTCTATGGCCTGGATCAGGCGCCCCGACGGTATATAGTAGCGGCCGCGCGTCAGCTTGAGGATATCGCCGTAAGGCAGATTCACGGTATTCTGTACCAGACCCTTGCCGAAGGAGCGAGACCCCACGATCACGGCCCGGTCCAGATCCTGGAGCGATCCCGACAGGATTTCCGACGACGAGGCCGTATTGCCGTTCGTCAGGATTACGAGCGGCAGCTCCGGCGCTATGGGCGACTGAGTGGTCTTGAAGATCTTCTCCTGTGCAGCCTCGCGACCTCGCGTACGAACGATTTCCGTGCCCTTGGGCACGAACAGTCCGGCTATCTGTACGGCGCTTTCGAGATAGCCGCCGCCATTGCCGCGCAGGTCGATGATGAGGCCCTTAAGGCCCCCGGGAGTCTTCATCATCTCGCGCACTGCATCCTTCACGGCCTGACCCGATTCGGAATTGAAGGTCGTGAAGCTTATGTAGCCCACGCCATCGGGCTGCACGCCGTAGTATGGCACGGGATCGACCTTGATATTGCCGCGTGTGATTACAACCGTATACAGCGAATCTCCGGCCAGCGGACGTCGCAGGCTCACCGTCACTTTAGTCCCGGCTTGTCCCCGCAGACGGCGGCTCACGTCGTCTATGTCCATGTCCTTGCCCACGCTGTCGCCGTCGATTGTCACGAAAACATCCCCCGGCAGCAGGCCCGCTTTGCGTGCGGGGCTGTCATGGCGCGGCTGATGCACCAGCACGGAATCGCCGCGGCGCAGGATCACCGCGCCTATGCCCGCATACTGGCCCTGGGCAAGCGTGGTCAGCTCGTCCTGGTCGTCGCTCGGATAGTATTCCGTATAGGGGTCGATGTCGGCCAGCATTTCATCTATGGCCTTGCGCACCATGCCCGCGCCGTCGAGCGTGTCCACGTAGCCCGTGTAGAGCTCCTTGACTATGGAATTGAAGGTCTGGAGGCTTCGGGCAAGATCGTTCTTGCTCTTGGCGCTCTGACTTTTGGAGAAGGCTGAGGCTCCGCACAGAAGTGCGGCCACAAGCAGGCTTAGGGGTATGAGTCTTTTCATTTCAGCAGAAATTCTACTTCTTTAAACAGATATTGGCGCAGACGGTTCGCCGTGTCGCGCAGCGTGAGGGTGCCGTCCGAGGCCACATACTCTATCGACGCCTCGAAGCGTTCGCCGCTTGCCGTGTCGCGGAAAGGGTGGATGCCCGTGCCGCGCCACAGCCGCGCGCGGTAGCGGGCCTTGAGCGCCTCGGCGTCCATGCCGCCGCGCTCGTAGGAGGCGAGGCTGTCCGTCATTGCCTCTGTAAGTCGGCACAGCAGCGGTTCAAGTTCATGCTCTCGGCCTGTGATGTTCAGCAGGCTCACTGGGTTGGGAGCGTCCGAGAGAAAGACACTCTGGTTCACGTTCAGCCCCACACCGGCGATGGCTCGCTCCAGGCGCGTACCCGCCAGACTGTTTTCGATCAGTATGCCGCAGAGCTTGCGGTCGCCTCCGGCGTAGATGTCATTGGGCCACTTTATCATGGCCTCCACACCAATCGAATCTAATGTATCCGTGATAGCGAGGCTCACGAGCATCGACAGCTCGAACTGGCGTCCCGCAGGCATGTCGGCAGGCATCAGCATGGTGGAGAAGGTCAGATTCTTGCCCGGTTCCGACTCCCAGCTGTTCCCGCGTTGTCCGCGTCCGGCCGTCTGCGTGTGACACCACACGGTCAGGCCCTGGCCGGGCTCGGGCTGCCGGGCAAGCTCGCTGTTGGTGGAGCGGCAGCTTTGTAGGAATATCGGCGCCCTCATTCGCTCACGAGCAATGTGCGTGAATCATCGTCGTTCACCGTCAGCTTCACGCTCACGGTATCCTCCGGCAGGATGGGTATGATGCGCTCGGGCCACTCCATCAGGCATAGTGCGCCCGAGTCGAAGTATTCCTCGACGCCTATGTCCAGAGCCTCCTCCACGCTGTCCAGACGGTAGAAGTCGAAATGATAGACCGTACCCGCAGGTGTGGAATATTCGTTCACCAGCGAGAAACTGGGCGAGTTGGCCGCTTCGTCGGCGCTCATGCCTAATTCGCGCGCCAATGTGCGGATGAAGGTGGTCTTGCCGGCACCCATATCGCCATAGAATGCGATGTGTCGCCGCTGACCTATGTGGGATATGAACTCCCGGGCGGCTTCGCCGAGCGCCTCGGGGCTGGGGATGTCTATTCTTTTCATGCGTCAGAAGCCTTTAGGGCTAAGGGTGATGAGCGGAATCAGCATTTCCTCCATGGAGATGCCTCCGTGCTGGAATGTGTCCGTGTAATACTGGACGTAGTAATTGTAGTTGTTTGGATAGGCGAAGAACTCGTTGCGCAGCGCAAATATATATGTCGTGGACACATTGGGCGAGGGCAGCCCGAAACGCCCGGGGGTCTTTATCTCATACACCTGTTTGGCATTGTAGCCCAGACTCTTGCCCAGCTTATAGCGCAGGTTGGTGTTTGTATTCTTATCGCCCACGACCTTCACGGGCGCATTCACCCGTATGGTGCCGTGGTCGGTAGTCAGTACCACCTTATAGCCCTTGGAGGCTATCTTGCGCAGGATTTCGAGTATGGATGAGTGCCGGAACCACGATTCCGTCAGCGAGCGGTAGGCCGCATTCGTCGAGGCAAGCTCGCGGATCATTTTCGACTCCGTGCGCGCATGCGACAGCATGTCCACGAAGTTGAATACTATCACGTTGAGCTGATTGCCCTCGAGCTGGGCGAAGTTGGCGAGTAGCTTCTCGCCCGCGGCCGAATCATTGATCTTGTTGTATGAGAACTTCACGTCCTTCCGGCGGTAGCGCTCCAGCAGAGTGGCTATCAGCGGCGACTCGTTCAGGTTCTTGCCCTCCTCGGAATCCTCGTCCACCCACAGCTCGGGGAAGTGTTTCTCGATTTCCAATGGCATCAGGCCGGAGAATATGGCATTGCGGGCATACTGTGTGGCCGTGGGCAGGATGGACGTGTACAGGCGCTCGTCCATACTGAATGTTTCAGCCAGCAGCGGGCGCACCGTCCGCCATTGGTCGAGGCGGAAATTGTCTATCAGAACAAAGAATACTTTCTCGCCCTTGTCCAGCAGCGGGAACACCACATCCGGCATGATGCGCGGACTCATCAGCGGCCCCTTCCCCTTGCTCATCTCCGCAAGCCAGTCCTCGTAGTTGCGGCGTACCCATTTGCCGAACTCCGCGTTCGCCTCGGTCTTCTGCATCTCCAGCATCTCGTCCATATTTGTGTCCGTGGCGGCCAGTTCGAGTTCGCGGAATACAAGGCGGTCGTAGAGCTCGGTCCAGGCCTCGAAGCTGTCGGCATTGTTGATAAGCCCGCTGATGGCGGAGAAGTCCTGACGGTACTCCTGGGCCGTCTGAGCCTGCACGAGCCGCTCGCTGTGGAGATGCTTTTTTATGGCTATCAGAATCTGATTGGGATTTACGGGCTTGATAAGGTAGTCCGCGATCTTGCTTCCCACGGCCTGGTCCATGATATTTTCCTCCTCGCTTTTGGTGATCATTATCACCGGCACGTGCGGCAGCTTCTGTTTTATCATCGACAGCGTTTCCAGACCCGTTAGGCCCGGCATGTTCTCGTCCAGAATAATTAGGTCAAAAGGCTGCTCGAGAGCCATGTCGTAGGCGTCGCGGCCGTTATTGGCCGTAACGACATTATAGCCGCGGTTGCGGAGAAATAGCAGATGGGGCTTCAGGAGATCTATTTCGTCATCAGCCCAGAGTATGGTGCCGTTCATGATGGAGGTGGATGTTTTATTCGTCGAACAGAGGATCGTCGCCCTCGCTTCCCGGAGCCACAGGGGCGGGTTTGGGAGCAGGTGCAGGCGTTGGCGCAGGTTTGGGTGCCGGAGCAGGCGTGGGTTCAGGCTTAGGCGTGGGGCTGGACGCCGGAGCCGTTACGGGCGTAGCTGCAGGCGCAGCTGCCGGCTTGGACGTCGCAGCCGGAGCGGCGGGAGCGTCCTGCGTGTCCTGGATGTCGGGCGCGCTCTGGGGGCCTTCTGCGTTGCTTTCCTTGAGCTCGGACTCGATTTCGGCTGCGGCCTCCTCTGCTTCCTCAAGGGTTTCTATCTGCTCGGGTTGCAGCAGGTCGGCCTGGGCGTCCACATAGTTCTGTTCGTCGCGGTAGCGGAAGTATTCGTCAAACGAGCTGCCATTATCCAGCAGTGTCTGGAAGTCCGCCTCGCTGATGGCTATGGGGCGCACCCCGGCCGGGATCCGGAAATCGGGAGCGGCAGCCATGACACGGCGGTAGTGGTTCAGCTCGGCCATATTGTCGAAGCCCTTGACAAGAATCATGCCCAGACGTCCGAAGTTCATCGGTTCGAGATCGAAGTCCTTCACGACAAAGGCACGGAAGTTGTGGCGGGCCAGTTCATAGAGCAGCTCATTGGACGACACCTCGCCCGTGTCGAATGTAAACACGAGCAGCTGGCGCGTGTCCGGATTAAGCTCGAACTCCAGCGGACCAGTATCTCCCGAAGCCATGATGCTGTCGTTGGTCAGACGCATATCCCACACCATGCCTCGGATATTTCCCGAAGCTGATGCCTGCAGTTCGCGCCCCTGGGCCATGCCCTTGAGCCATGCCGAGGCTATGGGCGTGATGTCCGTGTCGGGGTAGCGTTCCAGAAGCTCGCGCAGCTGCGCGTTGAACTTCTCGGGCTCGTGGTCCGTCACATAGGCCAGCGCGTTCAGGAACATGAACTTGGGCATCGTCTTGCTCATCGGATATGTTTCGAGCATTTCGCGATAGCCCTCGTGCACGGCCGCGTTGTCGTTGGCAAGATACGCTGCGTAGGTCTTGTCGTAGAGCTCCTGCTGGCGAGCATCCATCGTGCGGAGATTGTCCAGATAGGCCGGATCCCGCAAGGCCATGCCGTATTTCGACTCGGGGAATTCATCGATGATTAGCTTACGGAACTCCTCGGCCTCTCCCTCCCGTCCCTGACGCATCAGCATCAGGTAGAGGTTATAGTACGTGTCCAGACGGTAGACGTTGTCGGGATAGTCCTTGAGCAGACGGTCGAATTCGCGGCGCGACGACCCGAAGTCCTCGAGCTTATCCTTGAGGATTACGCCCATGTTGTAGAGCCCTTCCTGGATCACTTCATGTGCCGTAGCCTTCTCCTCGTCGGTGAAGGGTATCTGCGCAAGATAGTACTCGGGATAGTGCGGATCCGCCGCACGGGCCAGCTCCTCGGCGCTCTGCGCGGGTGCTTCCTCGGTGTTCTCGCCTGTATTTTCCTCGCCTTCGCTGCTCTCGTCATCATCGGAGGGTGCGTCGAAATCGAGTGTATTGAATGTAGCCTTGTTTCGGCGGCGCCAGTTGTCCTCGAGCTTGCGCGAGCCCCAGCGCTTCTGGAATTCCGTCTTGCCCGCGTTCTTCGTGGCCGTGTTGTAGAAATACCAGGAGTTGTCCGTGTTGATCGTGAAGTTATTCGTATTGTCGTCGAACTGATCGCCGAACTGCTCGGCGTTGGCCTCGTATTCCAGGCGACGGGCCTCGTCGGCCTCTTCCTTCTCGCGTTTTTTCAGGTCGGCGATCATGCCGTCTATCACCTTCAGAAGCTCGTCCTCGGGCATCGACGCGAGGTTCAGCAGCGAGTCCTGCAGATTCACGTTCTGCGAGTACACGGCCAGCTCGTCCAGCACGTCGCTCCGCCTTTTCAGCGTCTCGTAGTCGGGATAGTTCTGCGGCAACTGCGGCACAGCCTCCGAGTAGGACGGCTGGGCCTTCTCGTAGTTGCCAAGCTCGAAATAGAGGCGTCCCAGCGTCAGTTGGTTCATGGCCTTGTCTATGCCGTTGCGTGTGCTTTTCGCATTCGCCTGCTCGTAGTTCTCGATGGCTTGCGCCGTATCGCCGCGACTCAGATATAGATTGCCTATTGCGTAATATACCTGGTCGAGGTAGTCCTTGTTGCGGTCGTAGCGGGTCATGCGTCGCAGCGCTGCCACCTCGTTTTCGATATCCTGACCCTGATATACCTCGCTCTGCTTGATGCGGGCGTTGAACTTGGTGCGGTATGTGGCCGAGGTGCTCGCGCCGGCCTTGCGGAAAGCTTCGTAGGCCTCCGTGTTCAGCCCTTCGCGGGCAAGTACCTGACCCAACAGGAAGGTCAGACGTGTCTTCTGCGCCCCCTTGGACTTCGACGCGGCTTCCCGAAGATAAGGCAGAGCATCGGCATACTGATCCTTGCGCAGGAAGAAGTCAGCCATGGCCGTATTGTACAGCAGCTTGAGCTTCGTATTGCTAAGCTCATCCGGCTTGATGCGGTTGAGGATCATCTCGGCTTCGAACAGCCAGTCCATGGCCAGATAGCTCATGGCCTGCATGAGACGGGCCTCCGTCACGGTGGCGGGAAGCCAGCTGAAGTGCTGCGAGATGTAGAAGAAAGTCGACGCAGCCCCCGCGAAGTCGCCGTTGTAGTATTGGCTCGAGGCAAGCATCATCCACGCATTGTGCAGGAAGGGATTATACTCCTCGCGCTTCATCCAGGCCTTGTAGTTCGGGTCGGAACTCTTGCCCGACTTCTTGGCAGGTTTTTTCTTGATGCTGCGGAGCTGGATAGCCTTCTGGGCCTTCTCGATCGAGCGGTCGAAGTTGCCCGAAGGCTGGGGCGCGTTTTGCTCGCCCTTGGCCTCCACCGGATGCAGGAACAGCCGCCGCGAGTAGTCGTCCTCGTAGTTGCTTTCCATATCGGCCAGGGTCTCCTTGAAGTGCGTGTCGCCGTTGTAGTAGATGTTGTAGCGGGTGATGAATGCCTGATAGTTGCGAGTTGCGGCAGTGTTCTTGCGGGTGGAACAGCCGCTCAGACACATGCACAGCACAAACAAGGCCGCCATCCACACCGGCCCGGGTGCGGACAGCGCACGCATACTGCCGGCCTCCCTGCGGAGGCGCCTTATGTATCCGCTTACAGTCATTGTTTATGATACTACAACGTTCCCCCGCCCCGCTTTATTGCCCTTTGGGCGCGCCGGGATATGCCACACGCGAGTGATACATGGTCATCAGACGCTTGATGAACGCCTTCTTGATGACATCTATGTCGCGGAACGCTATGGGACTCTGATTGTGCAGTCCGTCGGCAATCTGCCCGTCGATTATCTTATTCACGAGTGCGGTTATCGAGGCCTGCGAGTGGTCCGGAAGCGAGCGCGACGCAGCCTCCACGCTGTCGGCCATCATGAGCACGGATGTCTCCACGCTGCGCGGGTTGGGCCCGGGATAGGAGTAGGGCGCCGGATCCACATTCGTGCCCTCGGGAGCCGTCTTGCACGCATTGTAATAGAAATACTTGGCCATGCCTGCGCCGTGATGCTCGCGGATGAAGTCGCGTATCATGCCCGGAAGGCCGGCCTTGTCGGCAAGCTTCAGGCCGTCCGTCACATGGTTCACTATGATCGAAGCCGAACGCTCCGGCGGCAGCGCATCGTGAGGGTTCACCCCATGCTGGTTCTCCGTGAAGAAAGCCGGATTAGAAAGCTTGCCTATATCGTGGTAGAGCGCCCCCGCTCGCACAAGCTGCACGTTAGCGCCTATGCGCTGGGCTGCGTCGGACGCAAGATTGCTCACGGCTATGGAGTGCTGGAACGTCCCCGGACACTCGTCGCTCAGGCGGTTCAGCAGAGGATTGTTGATGTCTGCGAGCTCAACGAGCGTCACCGTGGACACGAATCCGAACACGCGCTCCACGGCAAACATCAGGATGTAGCTCATCGACGTGAGAGCGCCGTTGATGAGCAGGAACACGATCATGCGCATGGAGATGCCGTCAAGCGAACCGTTCATCAGTAGCTCCAGCGACACGTAAGCCGCGATATACGCCAACACCACAGCCCCCGCCGTGCGCAGCAGCTGTGCTCGACGGCTGAGCTCGCGCAGCGAAAAGACGGCCGCACCCATGGCGCAGAACTGTAGGAAGATGAATTCCAGGGCGAATGTTGTCACGCCCGCGCATATCATCGTGCACACCATGGAAGTCATGATAGCCGTGCGCCCGTCGAAGAACACCAGCGTCAGCACCGGCACTATCATCAGCGGTGCTATGTATATGCCACCCTGGACAAAGCGGTTCAGACCTATCGCGAGCAGGAAGAAGAACGTCACCATCGACAGCACATAGATCATGGCCTGGCGACGACGGAAAATTTCAGGCACGAAGTAGTAGAAATAGCTCATAAGACAGCTCAGAAGCAGCGCAACGTAGATGAACTGTCCCAGAATCAGCAGCAAGTCGTTCGTGCCCGAGCTCGTGTTGCGCTCGGCGAGCATCGTCTCGTATGTGCGTAGATTGGTGAAGTCCTGAGGCGTCACGATGGCCCCCTTGTCTATGATGGACTGGCCCTGCAGGATCAGGCCGCGGTCGGCCGTCAGAGTCAGGTAGTCATATTCATAGTGGCGCTTCGACTCCGTCTCGTTCATCGTGAAGTTCGGCTCGAGCAGCTCCGCCATGTTTATCGTCGAGAAGTAGTGATGCAGATCTCCGTCTGCGCGGAACTGGCTGTCCAGCAGAGCATAGACATCCCTCGGTGATAGAAACTGCGAGGTCGACATCTCGCTCAGTATATTCTTTTCGAGAATGCGCACCTTGGGCAACTTGCCGCTGCGGATCAGGTCGCGCGTATCGCTGTCCACCACACCCTCGGCGTAGAGGCGCCGCAACGCCTGCCCCACACGCGAGGCATAATTATTGCCCGGCGACGCCGGAAGCCTGCGCACGATGCTGTCGGCCTTGAGCTGATTCAGCTCATAGATGGGCACGAAATGCGCGTCCAGCGTGTCGCGCGCACGCTGCAGCGTCATCGAGTCCGGGTGCACCGGAATATCGAAAGGCGCAATAAGTTGGGCGTAATTCCAAGGGCGCCCCTCCTCGTAGTTGTAGCGGCTCGTCTCCGGGTGAGGATAGAACCACACAATCACCACGGCCGCAACAGCCGCAAGTATAATATTAGTAGTCAGTGATTTCCGCATCGTCAATTGTTCTTTATATGGCAAAAGACAGTTGTATGTCCGAATCAGAGTATTGTGATAGCATCTTTGTGTATTTGGGCGAGAAATTTTGAAGAAAGATGCGAATGGCGTCGTACTAAGTCTACCGATGTATGCAGGATTTGTTCGAGATATTCCTTGAGTGCGTTCATTAGAAATATTTTGGGAGGCATATCAACAAGTATATCCACATCGCTCTTCGCACCATTATCCCCTCGCGCTACAGAGCCAAAAATTGACATGCCTCTTACCCCGAATTCATCTTGGATTCGGGGCATATTGGCGTTGATGATCTGGATATATTCTTGGGATGTATACATTGTCGTAGACGGATTATTTTCAATGATTCACTCGCGCGGCCGAATTCACGCCGTCGATTTCGCGAGCTTTCTCACACAAAGCCGTGATAACCGACGCATCACTCACTCGCACCCACAGCTCGCAGTGGAACACCTCCGCCGAAGCCTCGATGTCCAGCTTCCGGATATCTATGCCCAGATGCGTCGAAATCAACGAAATCAGCTCCTGTAGCATCCCGTGGCGGTCGATGCCCTCGATATGGATATGCGCCAGGAATCGCTCGCTCACGCTTTCCCAGGTCGTCGCCACGATACGCGAACCGAAGCCCGCCTTCAGCACCTGAGCCCGAGGACAGTCCAGCGAATGAATCTCCACCTCGCCCGAGTCGTTGATGAAGCCCATCACGTCGTCACCCGGAACTACATTGCAGCAGTCCGCAAGCTTGAAATTCGAGCCCTCCGCCGTCATGCGCAGAGGATAGATCTCCTTGGGATTGATTTTCGGACGCTCCGCCTGCGTGGGCCCACCGGACTCCACAGGAGCTTCACCCGTGCCTGGCACCATCTTCTTGCCTATGGCCTTGATGCGCGAGAGGAATCCCGTCTGGCGCCGCTTGCCGTCGCCCTCGGCCGCCTTCTTCAGCGGGCCGATCAGGAAGTCGCCAAGGATAGCCTCGCGCGCACCGAGCTGATAGCACAGCTCATCGCGGTTCGGCGCATGCAGTGTGCCTTGAAGCTTGGTTATCACAGCGTTCGTATCCGGAATCTCGTGGTCCAGCAGCCAGTGCTCGAGAATTTCGCGCCCCTTGTCCACAAGCGGCTGGCGCACCCGCCGCAGTGCCTGACGCAGGCGTGTGCGCGCCTTGGCCGTCACCAGAAATTCCTCCCACTCGGGTTGCGGGAGCTGCGTTTTTGATGTCAGCACCTCGGCCTGATCGCCCGACGCCAGCACATGGTTCAGCGGCACGAGCTTATGATTCACCTTGCCCGCTATAGCATGGATGCCCAGATCCGTGTGCAGCGCGAAAGCCAGATCCAGCACCGTGGCCCCCGAGGGAAGCGTCAACAGCTCGCCGGCAGGCGTGAACACAACGATTTCCGACGAGAAAAGGTTGAGTTTCAGCGTATTCAGAAAGTCGATGGCTCCCGGCTCCGGATTGTCCAGAATATCCTTGATGGTTTTGAGCCATGCATTGAGCTCGCTTTCCTCATCGCCCTCGCCGATTTTATAGCGCCAGTGGGCCGCGAAGCCCTTCTCCGCAATCTCGTCCATGCGCCGCGAGCGTATCTGCACCTCCACCCAGTTGCCGTCCGGACCCATGACGGTCAGATGCAGCGCCTGATAGCCATTGGCCTTAGGCACGGCAATCCAGTCGCGCGTGCGGTCGGGATGCAGCCGGTAGAGGTCCGTGATTGCCGAATAAATGTTCCAGCATATAGTCTTTTCCTTGCCCGGATCGTCGCAGTCGAATACTATGCGCATCGCATACAGATCATACACCTCCTCGAAAGGCAAGTGTTTGTTCACCATCTTGTTGTAGATCGAGTAAACACTCTTCAGCCTCGCCTTGGCCTCGTATTTCAGGCCCATTTGGTCCAGCTTTTCGAGGATCGGAGTCGCGAAATCGGTGTAGATGGCCGTGCGCTTGGCCTCGCTCTCCCGTATCTTCGATGCTATCTCCTCGTAGATCTCCGGATGCTCGTGCTTGAAGCTCAGATCCTCGAGCTCCGTCTTTATGGCGAACAGACCGAGGCGGTAGGCCAGCGGAGCATAGATATACAGCGTCTCGCCCGCAATCTTGTAGCGCTTGTTAGGTGCCATGGACCCCAGCGTGCGCATATTGTGCAGGCGGTCAGCCATCTTTATGAGCACCACGCGGATATCCTCGCTCATAGTCAGCAGCAGCTTGCGGAAGTTCTCGGCCTGCACCGAAGCCTTGTCGCCGAAGATTCCTCCCGAAATCTTCGTCAGGCCCTCCACCAATTGAGCTATTTTAGGCCCGAAATGCTGCTCGATGTCCTCCGTCGTATACTCCGTGTCCTCCACCACATCGTGCAGCAGAGCCGCACAGATGCTCGTCGACCCCAGACCTATTTCCTGCGACGCGATCTTGGCCACGGCTATGGGGTGGAGTATGTAGGGCTCTCCCGAACGCCGGCGCACTCCCTTGTGCGCCTCCTTGGCAAAGCGGTAGGCGCGTTCGATGATTTCTACCTTCTTGCGATGATTGCTTTTCAGGTAGCCGTCCAGTAGGTCGCGGAACGCGGCCTCGATCATGAAGTCCTCCTCTTCAGGAGTCATTTTGCCGGGAGTTGCAACAGGTGTAGTATCGGAAGCCATGGTCTCTGTGTGTGGAAAGAATATTTGCTACTTATCCAATTAAGTGCAAAAATATGAAAAATTAGCCGCTATGCCAAAAAAAAAGACTAATTTTGTCCTTAAATCCTGCATTACAACATGGTAATACGCAATCTTCTCTTCGACCTTGGCGGCGTAGTGGTCGATCTCCGACGTGCCCGCTGTGTCGAGGCTTTCCGCCGCCTGGGCCTCCCCGAGGCCGAGTCATATTTCGGCGAGTACGCCCAGTCGGGCATCTTCATGGCACTCGAGGACGGCTCCGCGAGCGTCGACGAATTCCACGCCGCCCTGCGCAGCGCGTTTCCCGATCCCTCGGCAGTCTCCGACTCCGATATCGACGATGCATTCCAGCTTTTTATCGAAGGCATTCCCGAACATCGCCTGCGCGCCCTGATCGAACTCCGTAAGAAATATCGAATATACCTCCTGAGCAATACGAATCCCATCATGTGGGACGACGTTCTCGCACGCGAATTCGCCAAACTCCCCCCGCGCCGACGCGAAGACTATTTCGACGGCATGGTCACATCCTTCGATGCCCGCAGCGCCAAGCCCGATGCAGCCATTTTCCGCTTCGCCGAACGCACACTGGGCATTCGCCCCGAGGAAACACTCTTCTTCGACGACTCGCAGGCCAATGTCGACGCAGCCCGCGCCCTGGGCTTCCATGCGCTTCTCGTGCCCCCGGGAGCCGAGTTCACCGACATACTCCATAACTTCGAATCCGCTCAATGACCCTCCATCACACCGTCGCCCGTCCCTCCGTAGCCGCCGTAGGCATGTTCGACGGCGTGCACATGGGCCACTGCACCCTCGTGCACACCCTGGTCGACGAAGCCCGTCGCCGCAACGCCCGCTCCCTGGTGCTCACATTCTCCCGCCATCCCCTCGAGCTCCTACGTCCCGACGAGGTGCCCCCCACGCTATGCTCCCGGTCGCTTCGCTGCGAAAGGTTGATAGAGCTCGGAGTCGACAGCGTAGAGTTTCTCGACTTCACGCCCGCCTTACGCGCCCTCACGGGTCGCGAATTCCTCCGCCTCTTGCGCAGACGCTATGGCGTCACGGCCCTGGTCGTCGGTTTCAACAACCATTTCGGCTCCGACCGCCTCGATGCCTCCGCCGCACGCCTCGTGGGTGCCGAGGAAGGCGTAGAGATAATCCCGGCCGAGCCCTTGCTGCTTTCCGATAAATCCGGCGTAAGCTCCTCGCGCATTCGTCGCGCTGTGGCCGAAGGCGATGTCGATGTCGCCGCGCGTCTCCTCGGGCGTCCGTATGCCATTGAGGGCACCGTCGCTCACGGCGAAGCCCTCGGACGCAAGTTGGGATTCCCCACCGCCAATCTCATTCCTGCCGATCCGGATGCCGCACTCCCCGCCCCCGGAGTTTACGCCGTGGACGTCGAGATTCCGCACCTCGGCATACGTCGCCGCGGAGTCACCAACATCGGACATCGGCCCAGCGTAGCAGGTGCCGATGGCAGTCTCACCATAGAAACATACATTCTCGATTTCGACGGCGATGTCTACAGCCGTCCCCTGCGCCTCCACTTCCTCCGACGCTTGCGCCGCGAGCAGCGCTTCCCCTCTCTCGAAGCCCTTCGCGCACAAATCGCCGCCGACGCACGCGCAGCCCGATTAGCCTAAGTCGCCCACGACGCAGATATGCGCCTCCGGCGCCATAAGGTCCCCCTCATGGATTATGCGCGCCCTTAGGCCTGTGACCGTAGGAGGAGCAATCCTGATATTGTTGCGGAAATCACAGGCCTCCCGCCCCGGATGCAGCTTGTAGAGCGCCTCCTTGATCGTCCAGGCGCGCAGTAGCTGTGGAAGTTCCGTGCACATGGCAAGTTCCCTGTCCGATAGCACGCGCGGCGCCACCCGCCGTAGCTGCTCCCGTGGCTCCTCGATATCCACCCCCACGGCGTAGGGCGCCGTCGCCACTGCAGCATAGTGCCTCGAATGACTTATGGAAATATACACATCCGGGTATCCCGGCAGAAATGGAGCCCCGTCCTCGCGGTGCTCCAGTACGATGTCAGGCCCGAAAGCATAACGCAGCAGAGCCATCACGGCCCCGCGCGAACGCTCCTGGCGTTCCCCCGGAGTCTCTGGTATATAGTCTGCCATCAGACGCCCTCTCCCGGGCAGAGGCATGTCTGTCAAGGGCCCTCCGTTCATTCCAGATTCAGCAATAGCCTGCGGGCATCCTCGCGCAGCAGTTCCACCAGCGGGCGTATCGAATCCGCATCCGAGCCCGGCGCATGCAGCACGGCAGCCCCGCTGAGCAAGCGGCCGTCCGCGTGCGTCGCCAGAATCTGCACCGGAGTCGTCAGGCCCGCGCGGTCGCTGTAGACAAGCGTGCACGCCCATGGCCCGTTGATGAACTCCTCCGCCCGCGCAGGCGCGTCACCCAGATTCAGCGATATCCGCTGGCGTCGGTTTGCCACAGCTTCCGCCGGCGACTCCGGACGGGTCACACTCAGATACATCGTAGCCCCGAGCCCCGCCGGATACTCCACATCCGCCCATCCCCGCCGCAGCGAATCCGTGCGCACCGTAGTCGCGCTGTTTATGCGCATCCGCAGTCCGTCCAGCACCATCGTGCGCCCAGTGCTGTCCCCTTCAAAAGCCATGCGCGGATATGCACGCCGGCGCGGCACAGCAGTGCTGTCCTCCATGTCCCCGCCGCATCCTGTAGTCAGCAGGGCCAATATCGATAGTTTGAGAAGAATTCGAGCATGCATGGCGTCAGGCCTCCTGTATGTCCGGCATTACCTTTACGCGCACCTCATTGATGCGGTGATCCGTCACATCAAGCACCAGAAAGCGGCAGCGTCCGTACACCAGCGGTTCCTTATTCGCCGGAAAATCGCCCTTGATTGCCAGAAGCATACCGGCCAGTGTTTCCGCATCCTCCGTCACGGCCTCATACTCGTCGGGATTCAGGTCCGTCACGCGGAAAAAGTCCGTCAGCAGCGTTCGCCCCTCGAAAACATAGGTGTCGTTGGGCAGCTTGCGGTAGGTCTGTTCCGGTTCATCGTATTCGTCGTCAATATCGCCCACGATTTCCTCCAGCACATCTTCCAGTGTCACGATGCCCTGTGTGCCGCCGAACTCGTCCACCACGATAGCCATGTGTATCTTGAGTTTACGGAAATCCTCGAGCAGATCGTCGATCTGGCGGCTCTCAGGCACGAAATAGGGCTTGCGGAGAAGCGTGCGCCAGTCAAAATTCTCGTCAGCAGGCTTGTCCACGTAGGGAAGAAGATCTCGTGCGTACAGCACTCCCACGATGTCGTCCTGCGTATTTTCGTAAGCCGGAAGCCGCGAGAATCCGCTGTCCACAACCGTCTTCATCACCTTGGCGAAACTATCGTGCACCTCCAGTCCGGTTATCGACGTGCGCGGCGTCATGATTTCCCCCGCCGTCGTATCGCCGAATCTAAGGATTCCTTCCAGCATCTCCTTGTCATCCTCCGATGCGCCCTGCGTTATCTCCAGAGCCTGCGACAGTTCATCGGCGGTGATGTTCTGCGGCTTGCGCGTAACCACACGGTTCACGATGCGCGTCGAGCTAACCAGCATGCGCGAGAAGGGCGAGAACAGCTTCATCAGGAATGCTATGCCCGGATATGCGGCCACAGCCCAGCGCACACGATTGCTGTTGGAATAGAGTTTCGGCAGAATCTCGCCGAAGAGAAGGATCAGGAACGTCAGTATGACACTCTGGAGGATGAAGCTCAGAACCTCGCTCATGCCCTCGAACACCGGGCCCAACGCGAAGTTGCACAGAACGACGATCGTCACGTTCACCAGATTGTTCGCGATCAGAATCGTGGCAAGTAGCTTCTGAGGTTTTTCAAGAATGGCCTCTATGGCCGAGCCTCGTTCGGGATTGCTGTCCTCGAGATCTTCAAGGTCTTGAGTGCCCAGCGAGAAAAATGCGATTTCACTGCCGCTCACAAAGCCCGACAATATCAGGCATAGAAGAGCCACTATGAGGGCCGCGAACTGCCCGCCGCTGAAATTTACGGCATAGGCCGGCAGAAAAGATAGTATGGCCGATATGGCCGGAAGTGGGTCGACGGTTTCCAAAATATTTGTGGCGGAGCATGTGTGCCCCGCGTGGGGTAGGGGGTTAAGTGGTTTACTGCGTGTGAATCTTACTTGTTGGATAGCATATAGCCTATGCCTGTACGGTTGATCAGGCTGGCGCCCGCATCGCCCATTTTCTTGCGGAGGCGGGATATGTTGGTGTCGACAATTCGGTCGTTAATACCTGCGTCGCCGTTCCAGACAGCGCCGTGGATTTCTGCTCGAGACACATAGGTGTTCACGTTACGTGCAAGCAGCTCCAGTATCTGGCTCTCCGTCTTCGATAGGCCCAGAGGCATACCGTCCTTGGTGATGGTGTGCGTGCGAAGGTCTATCGACAGGTCGCGGACGTTCACCGTGCTGCCGGGCAACTTCTGTGCCACTGCCAGATGGTGGTGGCGGCGCATATACGACTTAACGCGGGCCAGCAGCTCCCGAAGCGAGAAGGGCTTCGCTATGAAGTCGTCGGCGCCCGCGTCCAGTGCTTCGATCACAAGACTCTGCGAGCCCGATGCCGTGCACAGAAACACACCCACCGTAGCCGTGTCGGGATTGTCCTTTAGTTCCGAGATGAAGTCTATGCCCGAGAAGGAGCGCTCCATGGAGTCGATAATCACCAGGCGCACGTCCAGCGGGTCGATCTTCCCCGCTTCCTCGGGCGTCGAGCACGTACGGACGGGATATCCCTCGCTGTCGAGATTCACTTCCAATAGCTCACGGATGTTGGCATCCGCGTCTATGACGAGAATATGTCCGGAACTTAATGACTGCATGGATTCTTGGAAATTTTCTACAAAAATAGCGAATTTCAACCTCTCTGCAGGCCTTGTTACTGAATTGTCATAGAATTGTTGTCAAAATTTCACCCCACATGCCCTCCGGTCATGCGGGACAGACGTTTAAAGGCACATCCGGAGCCCCATGCCGCTCACTTGTCCTGATGCTTGCGGAATGCGTCGCGAAGCGTGTCCACGACGTTGATGATGAAGTCACCCGTCTTCTCCAGGTCGCCAACGATGTCCATGTAGTAGATACCGGCCTGATAAGCGTAGTGGTGTTCGTTGATATTCTCCACGTTGGCCGTGCGCAGAGTATTGCGGAAGTTGTTGATCTCTCTCTCCTTATTGTAGCTCGAGATCAGCTCGTGGCCCGTTAGGTGCTCCACATTGTTCAGGTGCTGGATCATCAGTTGCATGGCCTCGTGCACATACACGTAGAGCGCATCGATGTTGCTGTAGATCTCATCGTTGAATTGCGCGCCGGCCTGAATCTTGCGGTTCAGTATCTTGCCTACGCCCAGACATGAGTCTGCGATCGATTCGATTTCGCCCACGATATTCAGCATCGCGGCTATGCGCAGTTTGCCCTCGTTCGAGAGGCGTCCCTCGGCGCATCGGTTCAGGTAGTGGGCGATTTCAAGCTCCATGCGGTCGGAGATTTCCTCGTATTTCTCCAGGCGCGAATAGAGCCGGTTGTAGTCCTCCGAATTCTCCTTGGTGTGTATCAGGTCGTGGGCCATCGACAGCATCCGTCCCACGCGCTCCGCATACACGGCCATCTCCTTCTCGGCCTGTGCGATGTTGAGTTCCGATGCGTTCAGAAGACCGCCCGAGATAAACTTCAGCGTGAATTCCTCGTCGTCGCCCTTCTTCGCCGGAACAAGCTTCTCCACAATCTTCACATACAGATTGGTGAACCAGATCATGATCAGCACGTTCACCAGATTGAACGTCGTGTGGAACAGCGACAGGCCGAAGCTCACGCTCATCTGCATCGCGCCTATCTGTGCTATTACGGGGTGCGTTGCCGGCAGCGAATTGTCGAACAGGTGGTTATATAGTTCTGGCGCCGTTTGTTCAAGTCCGTTCACATAGGTGTATAGCTCCTCCGGATTGCCCTGGCCGATTGCCTCCGTCAGCCAGTCGTTGAATTCCGCGAACGGCACGAACACACACAGACACCACATCGTGCCCAGAAGATTGAAGAGCAGATGCCCCATCGCCGTGCGTTTCGCAGCCGTGTTGCCGCTCATCGACGCAAGTATGGGAGTCACCGTTGTGCCTATATTGGAGCCCAGCACAAGCGCGCATGCCAGGTCGAAGGTTATCCAACCCTTTGTACACATTATCAGCGTGATAGCGAAGGTTGCCGCAGACGATTGTATCACCATAGTCAGCACCAGGCCCACAAGCGCGAACAGAAGTATCGAACGAATACCCATCGACGCATAGTTGCGCAGCGCCTCGAACATCTCCGGATTATTTTGTAGGTCAGGCACATATGCGCTTATCATGTCCAGACCCATGAACAGGAAGCTGAAGCCTATAAGGAATTCACCTATGCTCTTGAGCTTGCTCTTGTTGGTGAACAGAAGCACCACAGCCACGCCTATCAGCGGCAGCGTGAACATGGATATATCCATCTTGAAGCCGAAGATCGCGATGATCCACGCCGTGAACGTCGTGCCCACATTCGCGCCGAATATCACTGCCATCGACTGGGCAAGCGTCATAAGCCCCGCATTCACGAAACTCACGACCATCACCGTCGAGGCCGAAGAGCTCTGTATGAGAGCGGTGATCGCGCATCCGGTCAGCAGACCCGTGAAGCGGTTGCGTGTCATGGCCGAGAGGATGTTGCGGAGACGGTCGCCTGCTGCTTTTTGCAAGCCTTCGCTCATAACCTTCATGCCGTAGAGGAAAAGGCCCACCGAGCCTAACAGACACAGGAAGTCGAGTAGTGAGTATTCCATGAGAGCTTGATGCTGGGTATTTATGTCGCAAAGATAATTTATTTCTGCGTCCTACGCAAATCTTTTCATATTCTTGCGCATGATTTGTGCTATTGCAATGTTTTTCGTATTTTTGCAAAAACATTTGAAAAACACTCACCCCCATGCAAGACATTCAAGGCGAAATAGCTCTTCCGGATCCCGAAGCCGACATCATTGACCGTATCAGATACCTGATTCGGCTCTCCCGCTGCACACAGCAGCAGTTCGGAAATAAGGCCGATGTCGACCCAACGGTCCTCTCGAAGATTCTGTCACGCCGCCTGAAGCCCTCCGAGGCCTTCGTGAACAAACTCGTCATTAATCTCGGCGTCTCAAAACTCTGGCTCACCGAAGGCCGCGATGTCCCATTCCCGCGTCCTTCACATGCCCGCACCATCGACAGCGCCGAGGCCGGTGCCCTTATCCCGGCAGACAGGCAGGCCGGTGCGCCCGTCTACGATATCGACGTCACCGCCGGTTGTCGCGAACTCAGCCGCATGTTTACCGATGATCGTATCATCGGACGCCTCAATCTGCCGGGTGTCGACCCCAGTTGGGCCGTCGTCAGCGTTTCGGGCGACTCCATGGCTCCCAGGATCAAGAACGGAGGATACGTCGCCATCAGGCCTATTCGCCTCAATTCCCCTATTTCCTGGGGTCAGATCTACGTTGTCGTCCTCGATGATTATCGCCTCGTCAAATTCGTGCGCCGCCACGAGAACAAGGATATGGTAATACTACATAGCGCCAATCCCGATTACGATGATATGGAGATTTCCCGCAGCGACATCCGCGCTCTATATCTCGTCGAAGTCATTTTCAACTATGAAATCATTGCCTGAACCTCTGCCCCCGTGCTTCATGCCCGGTCGGCTCGAAGCCGGCACCGATGAAGCAGGCCGCGGATGCCTCGCCGGTCCTGTTTTTGCTGCCGCCGTCATACTCCCCGACGACTTCTCCCATCCCTGGCTCAACGACTCAAAGCAGCTTTCCGAGTCGCGCCGCATGGCTTTGAGACCCATCATCATGGAGCAGGCCGTCGCCTGGGCTGTCGCCTCATGTTCCCCCGCGGAAATCGATAGCATGAACATCCTCAACGCCTCCATCGAGGCCATGCATCGTGCGCTTTCGGCCCTTTCTGTTCAGCCCGGTGCTGTCATCGTCGACGGTAATCGCTTCCGTCAGTGGGGCTCGGTGGAATGTCGCACCTTTGTCAAGGGCGATGGACGCTTCGCCAACATCGCCGCCGCTTCCGTCCTTGCCAAGACCGAGCGCGACCTGTATATGCAGCGTCTGGCGCAGCAGTTCCCGCAGTATGGCTGGGACGTAAACAAAGGCTATCCCACCGCCGCTCACCGCGAAGCCATCCGCCTGCATGGCCCCTGCCCCCACCATCGCAAGAGCTTCCGGCTGCTGCCCGAGCCAAGCCTCTTCGACTTGCCTTAGCTCCGCCAGAAGATGATGCTGTCCGTCCCCGACGGGCTCACCTTCAGCGTCACGGTCGCGCCCTCTATCACCGGAATATTGTGGAACACATGTCCTATCGGAGCTCCGAATGCCACGGGATAGATGTATGGCGCCACCATATCGCGGATCATTGTCTCCATATCCGCATAGTTCTCATTCGGCTTGTAGTCCGTGAACTGCCCAACGATCAGACCGCGGATATTCTTCAGCAGACCGCTCAGACGCAACTGATACATTATCCGCTCCACCTTGTAGATAGGCTCCGCAATGTCCTCGATGAAGAGAATGTTGTCCGGCCGCAGCAGATCGTAAGGCGTGTTTATCAGCTCCGCAAGCACCGCTAAGTTTCCCCCTAAGAGCGTCCCCGTAGCGATGCCCGGTCGGTCGTAGGCATGAGCCGGAAAGCTGTAGGCCGGACGCTCGCCGCGTAGAATCGAAAAGAGGCTCGCATTGTCCTCATTGTCCGGACCCAACTGGATGTGCGATGCCATCGACCCGTGAATGCTGGCCACGCCCTTGTGGTTCAGCATCGCGTGCAGTGCCGAAATATCCGAATATCCCACAACCCATTTCGGGTCATCCGCCAGTGGGAGGGTCTCTAAGCGGTCCATCAGATGCACCACGCCGTAACCCCCGCGGGAGCAGATCACGGCCCGTACTTCCGGGTCCAGCAGCGCATCGCGCAGATCGTTGAAGCGCTCGTCGTCCGTGCCGCTGTACTGCCCGTTGCGGCCCAGAGTGTGAGGCATGATTTTCACTTTCCAGCCCTCGGCGCGAAGCACATCCGCAGCCTTGTGCACATATTCAGGATCGACAGGGCCCGCCGGTGAGCAGATGGCAATCAAATCGCCGGGCTTCAGAGGTTGAGGATATTTCATTTTTGGATACAGAGTTCGAGTTTTTCAAAAAAATGCCAGAGGGCCACCGATGCGCTCACGGCCACATTGAGCGAATGTTTGGTGCCCCGTTGAGGAATCTCCAGACAGACATCGCAATTCGCAACCACATCCTCCGCCACGCCGTCCACCTCGTTCCCGACTATGATGGCATAGCGTGTGTCGGATTCCGGAGAATACTTCTCGAGGCTCACCGAATTGTGCGTCAGTTCAAGGGCGCACACCGTTCGGCCTTCAGCCTGCAGAGCCTTCATGGCCTCCCCCGTGGTGGCGAAATAGCGCCAAGCCACCGAATCTTCAGCCCCAAGGGCCGTCTTATGAATCTCCGGAGATGGTGGAGGCGACGAAATACCGCAAAGCCACACTGCCTCAACGGCAAAAGCATCCGATGTCCGGAACATCGAACCGATATTGTGGAGCGAGCGCACATTGTCCAGCACAAGCACCACAGGCATCTTCCGTGCCCGACGGTAAGCATCCACATCCGGACGCCCCATTTCCCATACACTTTTCTTGATCATCACCCCGCAAAAATAATAAATAATCCCGACACCTCCAATCCTGTCAATAATAAAAAACTGAAGCTGCC